>NZ_JBFRFR010000010.1:0-245959 GCF_052114925.1 Bradyrhizobium sp. 2TAF36
GGCCAATGGAAAGCCGAAGCTCGTTGCCCTGATCGCCGTCGCCCGCAAGCTGCTGACCATCCTCAATGTCATGATCAGGACGAAAACACCATGGCAACCCGCTTGACAGCGAACACAGTCGCTCACCCGTCTCGCCGCTACGCGGCGAGACACCCTCTCCCACAAGGGGAGAGGGGAAGACAAACCTACTTCGGCAGCAACGCCTTCAACTTGTCCATGTCGCGCACGTTCATCTTGAAGCCGCCGGGCATCACGATGTCGCCGGGCTTCTGGTCGGGCTTGCAGGCCCCGAGCCACTTGGCTTCGAGCTGCATCGTGGTGTCGCGGCCTGCTGCGCCGGCGGCGCCGCCTTGTGCATGCGACGAGGTCTTCACCGTATAGGCCGAGTTGAAATCGCCGGTGATCTCGGCATGCGAGGTCGTGCTGATGCCGGCGACGTTGCACTCGGAATCACTGACATAGCCGGTCGCGGTCTTCTTGATGTCCTGCTTGGCGCAGATCTGCTTGGCCATCGGGGAGACGTTGTTGTTCATCTCCTTGTCGACGGTCTCGTCGGTGCAGTGCTGCATGGTCATCTCGGGCATGGGCGTGCCGGTCCTGACCATCTTCATTTCCCAGAGACCGGCCTTGCGCACCGGCAGATCGTCGGCGCTGGCGCTGCCTGCCGACACCACAAGACAAAGGGCCGAGCCGAGCAAAGCGAGCTTGCGCGTCATGTGGGAAGCTCCCGACGTTCCGAAAGCGCCTCAGTACAGCGTACGGATCGGCTGTTGGGCAGCGCCATAGGGCACCCAACGGCAGGAGAACGAGATATAGCCGCCCTCAAAGGCCTGCACCGCGAGGAATTTCACGACCTTGCCGTAGCGCGCGCAGTGATCGACCGCGACCTGCCGCGCATCAGCCTGGGTCGCCAGCGAATAAGCGATGATGCCGCCGGTGTCGTTGCCCTTGAACGGAGGCACCGGAAGGAGATCGGCGCGTGCCGACTGGCTGGCCATCATCCCCAGGGCAAGAAAGCCCGCGGCCGCAATGATTCGCATTCCCGTTACTCCAATTGGTTGGGACCAGTTTACGGTGCCGGGAGGTCCATGAAAAGAACTGATGCCCCGCCGGCTGCGAGGTTGGGGTCAACTCTTGGCCAAGTGTTGCCGCGCTGCACTTGACCTGCCCCGGCCTTCGCGGCACCGTCCATCCTTCGCAAGACCCAGCTGTCCGGATTGCCCATGCGCGCCCTCCCCCTGAAATCGCTCCGCTTTGCCACCTTGCTTGGCCTCATGTTCGGGGCGCTGTCGCTCGGTGAGGCCAGGGCCGCCAATCCGCTGGAGCTGAACTTCTGGCTGAACGGGCCGCGCTATGACGGCGCCGTCGTCGATTGCGAGAGGGCGCTGCCGACCATCGCCACCCAGTTCTGGGAGAAGGAAAGCTCGTTCTGGAATTCCTCGTTGAAGATCACCGGCTTCGCCGCCGTTCACGAGATCGCGTTCCGGCCCTGGCAGTCTGACAACATTCCGCGCCGCTATTGCACCGGCGACGCCATGCTCAATGACGGAAAGGTGCGCAAGGTGCATTTCTCGATCATCGAGGATGGCGGCTTCTCCGGCTACGGCAATGGTGTGGAATGGTGCGTGGTCGGGCTCGACCGCAACTGGGCCTACAATCCGTCCTGCCGCGCCGCCAGGCCCTGAKGCTCGATCGAAAGGCCTGAATCGGACTGATCAGGCGCCTGACGGGCCGGCCCGAATTTTGTTCTTGAAATGTTCTTGTTGCCTGCTAGGCTGACTGCACAGTCTAGTTGAGGGGCGTCGCCATGTTTCATTTTAGATTGCATTCGTTCACCCGTCTCGTGATCTCACTGACCCTCCCCCTGGTTCTGGCCGCCGGGCTGGTCGCGCTGCCGGGCGGCGCGAAGGCCCAGGACAAACGGCAGAACGCGCCCGGCGAATTCGACTTCTATGTGCTGTCGCTGTCATGGTCGCCCTCCTTCTGCGAGGAGGCGTCCGAGCGCAACCGCGGCGGCGGCGGTGGTCGCTCGCAGATGCAGTGCAGCGGGCGGCCCTACGCGTTCGTGGTGCACGGGCTGTGGCCGCAATATGAGAATGGCTTCCCTGAATATTGCCAGCGGCCCTCGCCACGCCTGAACCGCAACATCGTCTCTTCGATGCTCGATTTGATGYCGGCGCCGGGGCTGATCTTCAACGAGTGGGACAAGCACGGCACCTGCTCCGGGCTCGACAGCCGCAATTATTTCGAGACGATCCGAAAGGCGCGCGCCGCGATCAAGATCCCGGCGGAATATCTCGAACTGTCGCAGGCCAAGACCGTGGCGCCGGGCGAGGTGGAGGAAGCCTTCATCAAGGCCAATGCGGGCCTGAGCAACGCGGCCATCTCGGTCACCTGCAACCGGACCCGGCTCTCGGAGGTCCGCATCTGCCTCAGCAAGGACCTGCAATTCCGGGCCTGCGAGGAGATCGAGCGCCGCGCCTGCCGCCGCGACCAGGTGACGATGCCGCCGATCAGAGGTGGCTAGTCCAACTGCTCATGCCCCGTACGCCGCGCCGCTTCGGCGGTGCGCTGCAGAATCGGGGCCTATGCTGCATGGGAATCCAGACCCGGGCCCTGGCCCGCAACGCTAAGAGCGTTGCAGCGCGTCCGGGACAGACGCGCATGCCGCTTTGCTCAAGCCGTGACGTAGCGTAGTCCTGTCTCATGAACTACCGTCACGCCTTCCACGCCGGAAACTTCGCCGATGTCATCAAGCACATCGTGCTCGCGCGCATCATTACTTACCTCCAGGACAAGCCGGGGGCATTCCGTGTCATCGACACCCATGCCGGCGCCGGCCTCTATGATCTCGAAAGCGACGAGGCGCGCCGCAGCGGCGAATGGCTGACCGGCATCGCGCGGCTGATGCAGGCGCGCCTGTCGAACGACGCCGTGGCGCTGGCCAAGCCCTATCTCGACATCGTTCGTGCCTACAATCCGAAGGGCGAACTCAAGGCCTATCCGGGTTCGCCGCTGATCACGCGCGGCCTGCTGCGGCCGCAGGACCGCCTCGTTGCCTGCGAGCTTGAGCCGAAGGCGCGCAAGGCGCTGATCGGTGTGCTGCGCCGCGACGAACAGGCGCGCGTGGTCGATCTCGACGGCTGGGTCGCGCTGCCGGCCTTTGTGCCACCGAAGGAACGGCGCGGGCTCGTGCTGATCGACCCGCCGTTCGAGGCGAAAGACGAGTTCGAAAAGCTCGGCGACGCCTTCTCGGCGGCTTTCGTGAAATGGCCGACCGGTATCTATGTAATCTGGTACCCGGCCAAGAGCCGACGCGCCACCGACACGCTGGTGCAATCAGTGGCGCGGCTCGCAGCCGCAGCAAAACCGCCAGGAAAATGTCTGCGTCTCGAATTCAGTGTCGCGCCGCAGCTTGATGGCGCCGCCCTCACCTCCGCCGGATTGTTGATCGTCAATCCGCCGTACACGCTGCATGGCGAGCTCAAGACGATCCTGCCCGAGCTGGAGATACCGCTCGGACAGGGCGGAGCTGCCAGATTCCGATTAGAGGTGCCGAGGCCGTAACACACCGGCATTCTTGGGAAAAAGATGCAGGAGCGGTAGTCAATCTGCAGAGAACCGTATTATGCTGTTTCCGTGACTGGCTTTACGTTCCGCTTCCGCGAATGGTTGCGGCGGAGTGAAGGCCTAAGAAAGATCCGATCGGACCGAAAGAAAGGTCCGCCCAAGGATGGCCAGCTCCCGGGCTTCGTAAGGCCCGGTCATGTCGTGACGTGAGTCTGCGTCGCGACGGAGGAGCAATGAGGGGGAGTTTCCCGATGGCCATGACGGGAACGGTCAAGTTTTTTAACGGCGAGCGCGGCTACGGTTTCATCAAGCCCGACGACGGCGGGCGCGACGTCTTCGTGCACATTACTGCTGTGGAGCGGGCGGGACTGAAAGATCTCGCCGAAGGACAGCGCATTACTTTTGAAGTCGAGCCGGACAAGAAGGGGAAGGGACCAAAGGCAGTCAATTTGGTCATCGTCTCCTAGAGCGTTTTCGAGCGAACACCTGGCGAAAAAAATCCCGGCCGCGAGCGGCCGGGAGGCTATTGTCCGGTATTTTCTTCTTCAACTATCAGAAGTGATAGTTCACGCCGGCGCGYACAACGCTGGCGCTATAGCCGTTTGACACGCCGGTAATTGCGAACTGGCTCGTCGACAGATCGATGTAGAGATATTCGAGCTTGGCGCTCCAGTTCGGCGCGAAGCCGACTTCCGCGCCGGCACCGATGGTCCAGCCTGCGGTGGTGTGCGACTCCGTCCAGCCGAATGTCTGCGCGCGCAGTTCGCCGAAGGCGAGGCCGGCGGTGCCGTAGAACAGCACGTTGCTGAAGGCATAGCCCGCACGGCCGCGCAGCGTGCCGAACCAGGGGTTGGAGAACTTCCACGGCGCGAAGGTGTCATCAGCGCCCGCGGCCTGGATATCGCCCTCGACGCCGAACACCCATGGACCGTTCTGGAAATTGTAGCCGGCCTGTACACCGCCGACGAAACCGGAGGGCTTGACGGGCGAGTTACTCACCGAGCCCCACTCATAGCCGAGATTGGCACCGAGATACGGACCGGCCCAACTATAGGCATTGAGCGGCTGATTGACGGTGTAGGGCGCACCCTGCCCGTAATTGAGATCGGCGGCCTCTGCCGAAGCTGTCCAGCCGGCTGCAACCAACACGGCTGCGCCTACAACGAACCCCCTCATCGGTACTCTCCAACGCAACGGCCGCCCCCCGCGATGCCTGCGCCGCCGCGCAAGGCAAAATCGCATGGTTACGGAACCTCCTCTTTTTCGCGTAAGATTTATCGAGAGTTTTAAGTTAAAGGCCTGTTAAGCCGGGTTACCACGCTCTTAACAGGCTTAAGCAAGTGTTACCCGGAACCGCGCCGCCATCCTGTGTGTGCCGCAAGGCTGGAACTTCAAATCGGCACCCCCAGCGCTTAAATTCGCATCATGGCTCACGATTCCACCGACAATCCGGACGACGCACGCGCGCGCAAATCTCCGCGCGGCACGACGGCCGACGCCCCGCCGGAGAGCCTGGCGCCGCCGGACCTCGATCCCGCCACCACCGCTGGCGAGGACGAGGACGACGCGCTGCTGCCTGACATCCTGGAGGAGAGCGGCGCGGTCGGCGAAGAGCCGCTGGCGACCGGCCATGAAGCGATCGAGCGCGCGGTCCGCCTCGCGCCCACCTCGCCGGGCGTCTATCGCATGCTCAGCGCCAATGCCGACGTGCTCTATGTCGGCAAGGCCAAGAACGTCAAAAAGCGCCTGTCGAACTATGCGCGCCAGAGCGCGCCGCAACCGGCGCGCATCCTGCGCATGATCGCAGCCACGGTGACCGTGGAGATCGTCTCGACCAACACCGAGACCGAAGCGCTGCTCCTGGAAGCCAATCTCATCAAGCAGCTCCGGCCGCGCTTCAACGTGCAGCTGCGCGACGACAAGTCGTTTCCCTACATCCTGATCACCGGCGACCATTGGGCGCCGCAGATCCTCAAGCATCGTGGTGCGCAGTCGCGGCCCGGCCGCTATTTCGGCCCGTTCGCTTCCGCCGGCGCGGTCAACCGCACCATCACCGCCTTGCAGCGCGCGTTCCTGATCCGCTCCTGCACCGATTCCTTCTTCGAGAGCCGCTCGCGGCCCTGCCTGCTCTACCAGATCCGCCGCTGCGCCGGCCCCTGTACCCGCGAGATCGATTTCCCCGGCTACACGACGCTGGTGCGCGAGGCGACTGACTTCCTCTCCGGCAAGAGCCAAGCGGTGAAGCAGGAGCTTGCCGGCGAGATGGAGAAGGCCTCCGGCGAGCTCGAATTCGAGACCGCGGCACTCTACCGCGACCGCCTCGCCGCGCTGTCGGCGATCCAGTCGCAGCAGGGCATCAATCCGCGCACGGTGGAAGAAGCCGACGTGTTCGCCATCCACCAGGAGGGCGGCTTCTCCTGCGTCGAAGTGTTCTTCTTCCGCACCGGACAGAACTGGGGCAACCGCGCCTATTTCCCGCGCGCGGAGAAGACCTATACGCCGGAGGAAGTGCTGGGGTCGTTCCTCGCCCAGTTCTACGACGACAAGCCGCCGCCGAAGAACATCCTGCTCTCGCACGAGATCGAGGAGAGCGAGCTGCTCGCCAACGCGCTGTCGATCAAGGCCGGCCACAAGATCGAGGTCACGGCGCCCAAGCGCGGCGAGAAGAAGGAGCTGGTCGCCCACGCGCTGACCAATGCGCGCGAGGCGCTCGGCCGCAAGCTCGCGGACACCGCGACGCAGAGCCGGCTGCTCGACGCCATGGCCACGACGCTGAGCCTGCCGCATTCGCCCAAGCGCATCGAGGTCTACGACAACAGCCACATCCAGGGCACCAATGCGGTCGGCGCAATGATCGTCGCCGGCCCCGATGGTTTCGTGAAGAACCAGTACCGCAAGTTCAACATCAAGTCGGAAGGGCTCACGCCGGGCGACGATTACGGCATGATGAAAGAGGTGCTGGAGCGCCGCTTCAAGCGCCTGATCAATCCGCCCGAGGACGCCGCCGGCAAGGCCAAGGACGRCGACTTCCCGCAATGGCCCGACCTCGTGATCATCGACGGCGGTCGCGGCCAGCTCAACGCCGTCCGGGAGATCTTTACGAATCTCGGCCTGACCCAGGTGTCGCTGATGTCGGTCGCCAAGGGACCGGACCGGGATGCCGGCCGCGAAACCCTGTTCATGCCGGAGCGCGAGGCAATCAAGCTGGAGCCGCGCGATCCCGTGCTTTACTTCATCCAGCGCCTGCGCGACGAGGCCCACCGCTTCGTCATCGGCTCGCACCGCAAGCTGCGCAAGAAGGACATCCGCGAGGCCGGTTTGCAGGAGATTCCGGGCATCGGCCCGTCACGCAAACGTGCCTTGCTGCACCATTTCGGAACCCTGAAGGAGATCGAGCGGGCCTCGATCGCCGATCTCGGCAAGGTTCCGGGGGTGAGCGCCGAGAGCGCTCGCAGGATTTTCGACTATTTCCATCCCCAGCCGGGGTGAACTAAGGGAGCCGCGGTCATATGGTCGTCGCATGCTGCACCTCATTTGGGGAGCGGGACGGTTGACCTTCAGGCACGAGCGGTATTGGTAGGACGGATGAACATCGCCACGACACGAGGGACGACCAGCCGCGCGATGTCCCTCCCGAACATCCTGACCTATGGCCGGATCGCCGCGATCCCGGTCGTGGTCGGGTGCATCTATGCACAATCGATTCTGGATCAGCCGCTGTGGCTGCGCTGGGTCGCGGTCGCCATCTTCATCGCGGCAGCAGTGACCGATTACCTCGACGGCTATTACGCGCGGATCTGGAATCAGCAATCGGCGTTCGGCCGGATGCTCGATCCGATCGCCGACAAGCTGCTGGTGGCCTCCTGCCTGCTGATGCTGGCCGCCGACGGCATCATCCATGGCTGGTCGCTATGGGCCGCCATCGTGATCCTGTGCCGCGAGATCCTGGTCTCGGGCCTGCGCGAATATCTCGCCGCGCTGCGGGTGAGCGTTCCCGTGACCAAGCTTGCGAAGTGGAAGACGACCGTTCAGCTCATCGCCATCGGCTTCCTGCTCGCTGGCCCGGCCGGCGATGAGGTGGTGCCCGTGGTCTCGATGATCGGGCTGGCGCTGCTCTGGGCGTCAGCGATCCTCACCATCTACACCGGCTACGACTATTTCCGCGCCGGCATCCATCACCTCATCAAGGAGGATGAGGCATGAAGGTGAAGTACTTCGCCTGGGTGCGCGAACGCGTCGGCAAGGCCGAGGAGACCATAGAGCCGCCGGCGACCGTGCGCACCGTCGAGGAGCTGATCGCCTGGCTGTCCGGCCGGAGCGAGGCCTATGCCTACGCCTTCGAGAAGCCGAAGGTGATCCGCACCGCGATCGATCATGCCCACGTCAAATCGGACGCCGCGATCGCGGGCGCCCGCGAGATCGCGTTTTTCCCGCCGATGACCGGCGGCTAGGCCATGACCTCCCCCGTAAGCACCGCCCCCGTCAGCCCCTGCCCCGTCACCATCCGCATCCAGCAGGACGATTTCGACATCGCGCGCGAGATCGCGATCCTGACCGGGAGCCGCACCGACATCGGCGCGGTCGTAAGCTTTTCCGGCATCTGCCGCGGCGACGAGAACAGCGCGAAGATCGCCGCCCTCACGCTCGAACATTATCCCGGCATGGCGGAAGAAGAGATCAAGCGCCATGCCGACGAAGCTACATCGCGCTGGCCGCTGAACGGCGTCACCATCATTCATCGCGTCGGGCGGTTCATGCCCGGCCAGAACATCGTGCTGGTGCTCACGGCGTCGCAGCACCGCCAGGCGGCGTTCCAGGCGGCCGAGTTCCTGATGGATTATCTCAAGACCAGCGCGCCGTTCTGGAAGAAGGAAGAGAGCGCCACCGGCACCGGCTGGGTCCAAGCCCACGCCCGTGACGACGAGGCCGCCGCACGCTGGACCCGATCCTGATGGCAAGAGCATCCAAGAAGACCACGCGCGGCCGCGCGGCACCGAAACTCGCGAAGGTCGGCCGCGGCGAGTTGCTCACGCTGATCGATTTCGTGCGCTACGCCGTGAGCCGCTTCACCGAGGCGAAGCTCGCCTTTGCCCATGGCACGACCGATCCGGTCGCGGAAGCAGCCTTCCTGGTCTGCGAAGCCCTGCATCTGCATCCCGACCAGTTCGAGATCTTTGCCCATGCCTGCGTCACGTCGGCGGAAGGCAAGACCATCGTCAACCTCATCCATCAGCGCGTCACCACGCGCAAACCGGCCGCCTATCTCGTCAACAAGATCTACATGCGCGGCCTGCCCTTCTATGTCGACGAGCGCGTCATCGTTCCGCGCTCCTTCATCGGCGAACTGCTGGAGTCGCATTTCGGCGGCGACGGCGAGGCGGGCTCGCTGATCGACGACCCCACGGCCGTCGAACGTGTGCTCGATCTCTGCACGGGCTCTGGATGTCTCGCCATCCTCGCCGCGCACCATTTCCCGAATGCCACCGTTGATGCCGTCGACATCTCCAAGGGCGCGCTCGAAGTTGCCTCGCGAAATGTCGGCGAATTCGGGCTCGATGACCGGATCAGCCTGCATCGCGGCGACCTGTTCGCCCCGCTCGGCGACAACAGATACGACCTCATCATCACCAACCCGCCTTACGTCGATGCGGAAGGCATGGCCGCGCTGCCGCCGGAATGCCGGGCCGAACCAAAGCTCGCCTTTGACGGCGGCCCCGACGGTCTCGACGTGGTGCGCCGCATCCTGCGCGATGCGCCCGATCACCTGACGCCGGATGGCGGCTTGATCTGCGAGATCGGCCGCGGCCGCGAACTGGTCGACGAGGCCTTTCCGGAACTGCCGCTGCTCTGGCTCGACACCGAGGAGTCCGAGGGCGAGGTGTTCTGGATCGCGGCCGCCGATCTCGGCTGATCCGTCCCGGCAGCCGCGCTCCGCGCGGAACAAGTCAAATTCCGCCACGTTCATCCCCCGACGATTTTTTCGTTCTCGGAGGATGTCCGCATGCTCGCGCCATCGGGCGAATTGCTGCGCGCCGGCATGGCGCTCAAGATCAATCATCTCAAGCGCGCCGCGCGATCGTACTTGCGCGACCGCACCAATCAGGCCACGGGCCGCGCGACGTCCTATGCGGTCGCGGCAGGACTGCTCGCAATGGCCGGGCTGTTCCTGATCGCCACCCTCTTTGTCGGCCTGATGGCCCTTTATCGTTGGGTCGCAATCACCCAGGGACAATTCTGGGGCTTTGGTGCCGTCGCGGCCGTGCTCCTGGTGCTGGCCGTATCCTGCGCCGGCGTGGCTCTGGTCCAAATAAAGCGTCGGGACAAGCCGATCGTGCCGCTTGCCAGCCGTATGCGCGTCGCGATCGCCACCCCGCGGATCCCGCGCGGAACGGTCAAGCAGGCGGTGAAAGAGGTCGCAACGACGATTCCGCTGGTGTCGCTCGCACCGGGCGAACGTGGCCGTGGCGGCAACGCCGTGTCGGCTCGGACCAACCGGCCCGTGCAGCTGGGTCTGATGCTCGCAGCCGTCGGGCTGCTGGGCTTCACGGCCGCACGGCGGCGGCGGCACGGCCACAGATTGGACGCTTGAAATGCGCGCGCGGCGCACCGAGCACCTCGACAGTTGGTTGCTGGTCGCCGCCACGGCCGTCTTCGTGCTGTCCGCGGAACGCTACTTTCAGGAGTCCGGCCCCATCCGGCCGGGGCCTCCGCAAGACCATCGCAATAATGAAGCAAACTCGCCGGAAACGAGCCCGGCCGGCGCGGCGATGCAGCTTGGCCACGGCCGGCACGCGAAAAGCCCTTTCGCGATCCCGTGGGCGGGCTGGAAAGACATCTTCTGGCGCACCTATCAGCGCATCGACGACGATCGCCTGCTCGCGACTGCGGGCGGCGTCGTCTTCTTCGGGCTGCTCGCGGTCTTTCCCGCCGTGACCGCGCTGGTCTCATCCTACGGCCTGTTCGCGGATCCCTCGACGATCAGTTCCAACCTGCATTCGCTCGCGATGCTGCTGCCCGAGGGCGCGTTCCAGATCGTCGAGGACCAGGTTACGCGCGTGGTGTCCAACGGCAATACCGCCCTGGGTGTCACCTTCCTGTTTGGCCTCTTGCTCGCGATCTGGAGCGCCAATGCGGGCGTCAAAGCCATCTTCGATGCCCTCAACGTCGCCTATGAGGAGCGCGAAAAGCGCAGCTTCGTCCGGCTGAACACGGTGTCGTTGGCTTTCACCGTCGGCGGCATCGCGGCGCTGCTGCTGATGGTGGGCACCGTGGTCGCCTTCCCGCTCGCGCTCAACCATCTCGGCATCGCGCCGGAAAGCAGGCTGATCGTCGCTCTCGCGAGATGGCCGGTGCTGTTCGTCATCCTGCTGGCCGCGCTTGCCGTCCTCTACCGCTTCGCACCGAGCCGCGACGCGCCACGCTGGCAATGGCTGAGCCTCGGCGCGGTGACGGCCGCCATCCTCTGGATCGCCGGCTCGGCGCTCCTGTCCTGGTATCTCTCGGAATTCGCCAATTACAACGCGACCTACGGCTCGCTCGGCGCGGCGATCGGCTTGATGATGTGGATGTGGATGTCGGCGATCGTCATCATGTTCGGGGCCGAGCTGAACTCGGAGATCGAGCGGCAGACCCTTCGGGATACGACCACCGGACCGCCCAAGCCGCTCGGCACCCGGCAGGCCGTCTCGGCCGACACGGTCGGCGCAGCCGCGCCATCGTGATTGCCGGCGGTCAGGCCGGGGCTCGGCCTGACCGGATCACGACGGCAATTCAGCGCTTGCTGATCACGACCTCCAGATACTCGCTATGCACCACCACCGTACCGTCGTCGGYACGGTTGAATTCGCCGAGCAGCGCCATGAGATCGCGCCGCAGCGCGGCCTGGCCGGTCTCCTCCAGCGCCACGAACGCTTTCAGCATCGGCCCGTAATAGGATTTGAAAACCTCGAGCCAGTGCTCCGGCGAGCGATAGCGGAAGGCGAACATGCGCGGCTCGGCGGCGATCTCGGAGGCTTGGCTGCCGAACATCTCCTCAAGCCGTGCCGGCGTGCCCCACAAGGCCGGCGACTTCACGCCCGCTGGCGGCGGCAAATGCCTGCCGATGGTCTTGAAGAGCTGACCGATGAAGCCCTGGGGCGTCCAGTTGGCGAGGCCGATCTTGCCGCCGGACTTGCAGACCCGCGCGAGCTCGGACGCCGCCTTGTCCTGATCCGGCGTGAACATGACGCCGAAGGTCGAGAGCACGACGTCGTAGCTGGCATCCGCAAACGGCAGCGCTTCGGCATCCGCTTCACGGAATTCGACCATCAGATGCTCCGCCGCGGCCCGTTCGCGTCCCCGCTTGAGCAACGCGGGAACATAATCGGTCGATGTGACGTCGCACCAGCGCCGCGCGGCGGCCAGCGTCGCATTGCCGTTGCCGGCGGCGACATCAAGCACCTTGCTGCCGGCGCGCAAGTCGAGCGCCTCGCAGAGTTGCTCGCCGACGATCTGCAAGGTGGTGCCGACAATGGCATAGTCGCCGGATGACCAGGCGCTGTGCTGGCGCTGCTTGACGGCGGCGAGATCGGGCTGGGCGAGGGCCGGCTTGAGCGCGGCGGATGTCGACATGGCAATTCTCCTGCGGTTGAAGACGCCGGGACGATAGGGCGCATGCGGCTCGCTGGCCTTGAGAGTGGCGTTATTTTACGCTGAGAACACCTTGATTTCCCCGCGCGAGCCGAGGGCGGCGTGACATTTCATTTCGAAGATTTCGTGCTCGACCCCGCGCGCCGCGAATTGCGGCGGGCGGAGACGCTCGTCGCGCTCGAGCCCCAGGTGTTCGATCTCCTGCTTTACCTGGTCCGCAACCGCGAGCGCGTGGTGACGCGGGACAATCTGCTCGACGCGATCTGGAACGGCCGCGTCGTCTCGGAATCGACGCTGACCAGCCGGATCAACGCGGCGCGGCGCGCGGTCAATGACAATGGCGAAGATCAGCGGCTGATCCGCACAGTCGCGCGCAAGGGCGTGCGGTTCGTCGGCGAAGTGACCGAACGCTCCGTAGCAGGCTCATCGTCGGCGCCGGGCAAGCCGCCCGACGCAATACCGACGGAATTGCCACTGCCCGATCGTCCCGCAATTGCCGTCCTGCCCTTCACCAACATGAGCGGCGAGGCCGAGCAGGATTATTTCTCCGACGGCATCAGCGAGGACATCATCACCGCGCTGTCGAAGCTGCGCTGGTTCTTCGTGATCGCGCGCAACTCCTCCTTCATCTACAAGGGCCGCACGGTTCACCTGCGGCAGGTCGCCGAGGAGCTCGGCGTGCGCTATGTCGTCGAGGGCAGCGTCCGCAAGGAGGGCGATCGCGTCCGCATCACCGCGCAGCTCAACGATGTCGCCACCGGCAGCCATCTCTGGGCCGAACGCTACGACCGCGAGCTCGCCGACGTCTTCGCCGTACAGGACGAGATCACCGAACGCATCGTCGCAGCGATCGAGCCGCAGCTCTATGCCGCGGAGAATTTTCGCGCCGAGCGCAAGCCGCCCGACAGCCTGGACGCCTGGGACCTTCTGATGCGCGCCCTCTCCCATTACTGGCGCGTGACGCGGCAGGACCACGTCGCGGCGCGAGCCCTGCTCGAAAAGGCCATCGCGCTCGACCCGAACTACGGCAAGGCACTCGGGCTGCTCGGCACCAGCTACATGTTCACGGCGCATATGGGCTGGATGGAGATGGCCGCGGCGCTGCCGGTGGCCGAGCGCGCGGCACGGGCCGCGATCCGCGCCGACGACCAGGATGCCTGGGCGCATAATGCGCTCGGCCATG
Source organism: Bradyrhizobium sp. 2TAF36 (assembly GCF_052114925.1). Lineage (NCBI taxonomy): Bacteria > Pseudomonadati > Pseudomonadota > Alphaproteobacteria > Hyphomicrobiales > Nitrobacteraceae > Bradyrhizobium > Bradyrhizobium sp. 2TAF36. Next base: position 13,382 of record NZ_JBFRFR010000010.1, read on the forward strand.
TCGATCTGTTCGCACGCCGGTTCGAGGATTCACTTGCCGAATTCGAGACCGCGCTGCGGCTCAATCCGAACTTTGCGCTGGCGCAGGGCTATTATGGCCTGACGCTTAGCTATTGCGGCCGCTGGCGGGATGCCGACGAGGCCGCGCGGCGGGCGATCCGCCTCAGCCCGCGCGACCCCTATGCACCCGTCTATTTCGGCATCGCCGCCTTTGCCCGTTTCCTCGGCAGGGACTATGCGGAGGCGATCCGGCTCGCACAGGAGGCCCTGCGCCAGCGCAGTGACTTCGTCGGCGGGCACCGGGTGCTGACCGCGGCCGCGGCGATGGCCGGGCAAACCGAGACCGCCCGCGCGGCGCTGAAGGAACTCCAGCGTGCCCAGCCCAACGTCTCGCTCGCCTGGATCGCCGAGTTCATGCCGATCAAGCTCGCCGCCGACCGCGAGCACTACCTCGAAGGCTTTCGCCGGGCCGGCCTGACCTAGACTGCCCGAGCATGATCTCCGCGCAAACGCGTTCCGCGTTTGTCGCGAGGGAAAACCGCTACACACTTTTCCGGATCATGCTCCGGCGCCGCGAACAGGCCGCTATCCCCTCGAATCAACAATGATGTTAAGGTCGCCTTGCTTGGGGGAGCATGAGGCGTGACGGGTTCGCACACTGACCCGTGTTTTCCCGGATGAGGCAGTCAGCTCTTTGAGGCGTAACGCGCGGCATGATTCGCATTTCGACGATCTTCATCGCCATCTGCATGGTTCTGGTCGCGGCCTCGCTCGGGCTTGTCCTCTACTCGGTCGCCGGCATCAGCGGAACCGAATCCGCCATCGTGGCGCTGACCGCGCTGACCTTCCTGATCCTCTACAACGCGGTCTCGATGCGGCTGCGCGACCGCAGTGACGTCGGCGGCCAGATCGCCGACCTCTCGCGCGGCACCGCCGACCTCGCCCGCCAGGTCGCCGAGTTCGGCCGCCGGCTCGCGGCGATGGAGGGGCGCATCGCCTCGGCCAATTCGACCAACTCCGACCGCATCCAGTCAGTGGTCGGCGAGATCAACGAGCTCGGTGGGCTGGTCAGGCAGCTCGCCACCACCGTGTCAGCCCATGAAGACCTCTTGGCCGGGGCCGCGCCGACCCCCGCCCCCGCTCCGGTCGCCCGGCCAGAGCCGGAGGCGCCGCTCGACCTGATTGCGGCCTTCGAGGAGCGGCCGGCCGCCCCTCCGCCGCTGCCCGCACCGCCGCCGCGGCCAACGCCGGCGATCCAGACCCACACCGCCGTTCCGGTTCAGACGGCCAATGGCCGCAACCCGACCCAGTTACTGGCGACACTGCGCAACGCCATCGACGAGAACCGCATCGACATCTTCCTCCAGCCGATGGTGACGCTGCCGCAGCGCAAGGTGCGGTTCTACGAAGCCGTGACGCGCCTGCGCGACGAGCGCGACCAGCTGATCGCCGCCGAGGAATTCATCAGCATCGCCGAAGCCTCGGGTCTGATCGGACGCATCGACAACATGGTGATGCTGCGCTGTGTGCAGGTGCTGCGGCGCCTGATGGTGCGCAACAAGGATGTCGGCGTGTTCTGCAACGTCGCGGCCTCCACGCTCGGCAATTCCACCACCTTCGCGCAGTGCCTCGACTTCCTCGAAGCCAACCGGGCGCTGGCGCCCTCGCTGGTGCTGGAGTTCAAGCAGTCGACCTTCCGCAATCTCGGCCCGGCCGAGACCGAGAACCTCGCGGCGCTCGCCCAGCGCGGTTTCCGCTTCTCGATCGACCATGTCACTGACCTCAGGATCGAGCCGCGCGAGCTCGCCGATCGCGGCGTGCGCTTCATCAAGGTGCCGGCGTCCCTCCTGCTCGACCCCAGGCAGGCCTCGACCTCGGACATCCACCCTTCCGACCTCTCCGACCTGCTCGGCCGCTTCGGCATCGACCTGATCGCCGAACGGATCGAGGGCGAGCGCGCAGTGGTCGATTTGCTCGACTTTGACGTGCGGTTCGGTCAGGGGTTCCTGTTCGCGCCGCCCCGGCCATTGCGGCCTGAAGGGGCATCTGCTACCGGCGGGGCCTCGCCGAACCCGGCGCAGGAAATTCAGGGATCCAATGGCTCCGCTTCTCCCAGCCCAGGCGCCACGTCTTCAGCGCCTCCAGCCCAACGTATCACCGGCAACGCGGCGCTCGCGCGCCGGATCTGATCGGCCGCACGCATCATGACCACGCTGCATTTCGCCGAAAGCCTGCGCGAGCTCGTGGGCGGCGTTGACGTTGTGCTCAGCGACATCTGGGGCGTGGTTCACAACGGCCTGGAATCCTTCCCCGAGGCCTGCGAGGCGCTGCACACCTATCGCAGCCGCGGCGGTACGGTGATCCTGATCACCAATGCCCCGCGCCCGGCCGACTCCGTCCAACGGCAATTGCGCAAGCTCGGCGTCGCGGACGAGACCTATGACGCGATCGTCTCGTCGGGCGACCTGACGCGGCTCTATGTCGCCGAGCATCCCGGCCGCAAGATGTTCTGGCTCGGACCCGAGCGCGACAACTCGATCTATCGCGGCCTCGATGCGACGACCGCGCCGCTGGAAGAAGCCGACTACATCGTCTGCACCGGCCTCTATGACGACGAGACCGAGACGGCGGAAGACTATCGCGGCATGATGCTGAAGGCGCGCGAGCGCAAGCTGACGCTGGTCTGTGCCAACCCCGATATCGTGGTGGAGCGCGGCGACCGGCTGATCTATTGCGCCGGCGCGATCGCGGAACTCTATCGCGAACTCGGCGGCGAGGTGATCTTCTACGGCAAGCCGCATCGCCCGATCTACGAGCGCGCGATGATGCTCGCCGGCGAGCGCCAGGGCCACATGATCGACCGGAAAAAGGTGCTGGCGATCGGCGATTCCGTCCGCACCGACCTCACCGGCGCGCGCGAATTCGGCATCGACTGCCTGTTCGTCACCCGCGGCATCCATGCCGAGGAGTTCGAGGGCCTCGACCAGCTCGACCCGAATTCGGTGATGGAGTTGTTCGGCCACCCGCCGAAGGCGCTGATGCGCGAATTGAAGTGGTGACGGTGGAGCCCACGCAGGTGCTGCGGGCTTAGACCAATTGCTTAGACCCAAATGCCGTCATGGCCGGGCTTAGCCGTCCGAAGGACGGCGTCGCTTCCGCTCGCCTACGCCCCGGCCATCCACGTCTTCATTTGCAGGATCCAAGAACGTGGATGCCCGGGACAAGCCCGGGCATGACGATCTCTATAGAGAGCTGTTATGCGGTCTGGCGGCGCTTACGCGCTCGCCATGTCCGGGAAGACCGCTTCGATCTTGGTCTTCAGCGTCGCCGCGTTGAACGGCTTGACGATGTAGTTGTTCACGCCGGCCTTCTTGGCCGCGATCACGTTCTCGGTCTTCGATTCCGCAGTGATCATGATGAAAGGCGTGGTGGCGAGGTTCGGATCCGCGCGCACTTCGCGCAGCAGGTCGTAACCCGTCATCGGCTCCATGTTCCAATCGGAAATCACGAGCCCGTACTTCTTGCCACGCATCTTGTTCAGCGCCGCCGAACCGTCGCTTGCATCATCGATATTCTCGAAGCCAAGCTGCTTCAGGAGATTCCTGATGATACGGATCATGGTGCTGTAGTCATCAACCACCAGAACCGACATCGACAAATCAACCGCCATCTCGACTCCCCCAACGCAAACCCAGGAAATATTACGATCGGACCCACCGGAGCCGGAGCCCCGCTGTTCCACATTTCAAGGACTAGCACCAAGGCGTTAAACAGCGCGTTAACTGGGAGCGCCTCCGAAGGACTGAAATCACGTTCAATGCGGCCGCTCCCCTGCCGCTTGACTTCGTCCGGTCGGTCAAGCCACGGTCCGCCGGTCCTGCCGCTTCGAGAATTCCCCTGATGGTCCCGCATTTTACCGTTATCCGCGACACAACGCCGGATTCCGCGGTTTTGCGGGGCGCCGTGGTCGCCATGGGCAATTTCGACGGCGTTCATCTCGGCCATCGTGCGGTGATCGCAGCCGCCCTGGAGATGGGCCGGGCGCATGGCCGCCCTGCGCTGGCATTGACCTTCGAGCCGCATCCGCGCCGGTTTTTCAGCCCGAACACCCCGCAATTCCGCCTGACGGACGAGCCGGCCAAGTTGCGGCTTTTAGCCGGCACCGGGCTCGCCGGCGCCGTGGTCATGACCTTCGACAAGGCCAGGGCCGGGACCAGCGCGCAAGACTTCATTCACCATGACCTGATCGGACGCCTCGGCGTCAGCGGCATCGCGGTCGGCTACGACTTCCATTTCGGCAAGGGTCGCGTCGGCTCGCCGAGCCTCCTGGTCAACGAGGCGCCTCGACTCGGCATCGAGGTTGACGTGCAGGCCCATGTCGACATCGACGAGCGGCCGGTCTCCTCCAGCGCCATCCGGATCGCGCTCGCCGAGGGCCTCATCGACGAGGCCACCACCATGCTGGGCGCGCCCTGGTTCATCACCGGCGAGGTGATCCACGGCGAGAAGCGCGGCCGCGACCTCGGCTATCCCACCGCCAACATCCGCCTCGATGCCAATTGCGGCCTCAAGCACGGCATCTATGCGGTGCGGGTCGGCCGCGGCGCCGAGCGGCTGGACGGGGTGGCAAGCTTCGGCCGCCGTCCGACCTTTGATAATGGCGCGCCGCTGCTGGAAATCTTCCTGTTCGACTTCAAGGGCGACCTCTACGGACAAGCGCTCGACTGCGCCTTCGTCGGCTTCATCCGCGAGGAGCTGAAATTCGACAGCCTGGAGGCCCTGATCCGCCAGATGGACGACGATTCCGCCCGCGCCCGCGCCGTGCTGGCCGCCGCCCCGGACGCGTTTCCGCGGCTTGGCGTGATCGATTGAGGCCCAAATCCGGCCCGCCGAACCTTTTGCGCTTCTACCTTTTGCGCTTCCCTTGGGCCCCTGCTATGGAGAGCCCATGTTTGCGCGGCGCATCATAGGGATTAGCGGCCCGGCTTCCGCCTGAGCCTGAAGGCTCGGCGCAAGACCGGGATTTCGTCGTTTCACCCCGCGATTCCAGTCGCTATCCGTTTCCGCGCCCTTCCGAGCCAGTCAGCCCCATGTCCGAAAAGCCGCAAAAGTCCGACGCCAAAGACTATTCCAAGACCCTTTATTTGCCGCAGACGGATTTCCCGATGCGCGCCGGCCTGCCGCAGCGCGAGCCGGAACTGCTGAAGTACTGGAACGACATCGGCCTCTACGACAAGCTGCGCCGGGAAGCCCAGGGCCGCGCCAAATTCGTGCTGCATGACGGCCCGCCCTACGCCAACGGCAACATCCATATCGGGCACGCGCTGAACAAGATCCTCAAGGACGTCGTGACCAAGAGCCAGCAGATGCTCGGCTTCGACTCCAATTACGTGCCGGGCTGGGACTGCCACGGCCTGCCGATCGAATGGAAGATCGAGGAGGAGAACTACCGCAAGAAGGGCAAGCAGAAGCCCGACTTCCGCGACTCCGCCGCGATGGTGGCGTTCCGCAAGGAATGCCGCGCCTATGCGACGCACTGGATCAACGTGCAGCGCGAGGAGTTCAAGCGGCTCGGCATCATCGGCGACTGGGATCATCCCTATCAGACGATGAGCTATCCGGCCGAAGCGCAGATCGCCCGCGAGCTGATGAAGTTCGCGGCCAACGGCACGCTGTATCGCGGCTCCAAGCCGGTGATGTGGAGCGTGGTCGAGAAGACCGCGCTTGCGGAAGCCGAGGTCGAGTACGAGGACTACACCTCCGACATGGTGTGGGTGAAGTTTCCCGTCACGTCACCGGCGCATGGCGCACTTGCCAGTGCCTCGGTCGTGATCTGGACCACCACGCCCTGGACGCTGCCCGGCAACCGCGCGATCTCGTTCTCGCCGAAAATCGCCTACGGACTCTACAAGGTGACGGATGCGCCCGCCGACAACTGGGCCAAGACCGGCGATCTCCTGATCCTGGCCGATGCGCTCGCCGCAGAAGTGTTCAAGCAGGCGCGCGTCACGTCCTATGAGAAGGTGCGCGACATTCCCGGCGACACGCTGGACGCCGTGGAATGCGCCCATCCCCTGCGCGGGTTCGGTGGCGGTTACGAGTTCATCGTGCCGTTGCTCGCCGGCGAGCATGTCACCGACGACACCGGCACCGGCTTCGTGCACACCGCGCCGAGCCACGGCCGCGAGGACTTCGACGTCTGGACGGCCAACACCCGCGAGCTCGATGCGCGCGGCATCCCGACCGCGATCCCTTACACCGTCGACGAGAACGGCGCCTACACCGCGCAGGCCCCCGGCTTCACCGGCAAGCGCGTGCTCAACGACAAGGGCGAGAAGGGCGATGCCAACGAGGCCGTGATCAAGGCGCTGATCGAGGGCGGCAAGCTGCTCGCGCGCGGCCGCCTCAAGCATCAATATCCGCACTCCTGGCGCTCGAAGAAGCCGGTGATCTTCCGCAACACGCCGCAATGGTTCATCGCGATGGACAAGGACATCAGCGATGACGGCCATGCGAAGAAGGGCGACACGCTGCGCGCCCGCGCGCTGCACGCGATCTCGGTCACGCAATGGGTGCCGCCGTCGGGCGAGAACCGCATCAACGGCATGATCGCCAATCGTCCGGACTGGGTGATCTCGCGCCAGCGCGCCTGGGGCGTGCCGATCGCCGTGTTCGTGCGCGAGAAGAGCAACGGCTCGGCAGAGATCCTGCAGGACGAGATCGTCAACCAGCGCATCGCCGAAGCCTTCATGGAGGAAGGCGCCGACGCCTGGTACATGGACGGCGCCCGCGAGCGCTTCCTCGGGTCCCGCGCGAGCGAGGACTGGAAGAAGGTCGACGACATCTGCGACGTCTGGTTCGATTCGGGCTCCACGCACGCCTTCGTGCTCGAGGATCGCCAGAACTTCCCGCAGCTCGGCAACATCGTCCGCAAGATCGACGGCGGCAACGACACCGTGATGTATCTGGAAGGCAGCGACCAGCATCGCGGCTGGTTTCATTCCTCGCTGCTGGAAAGCGCAGGCACGCGGGGCCGCGCGCCCTACGACATCGTGCTCACCCACGGCTTCACGCTCGACGAGAACGGCCGCAAGATGTCGAAGTCGCTCGGCAACACCGTCGAGCCGCAGAAGGTGATCAAGGATTCGGGCGCGGACATCCTGCGCCTGTGGGTCTGCGCCACCGACTATGCCGACGACCAGCGCATCGGCCCGGAGATCCTGAAGAACACCATCGAGACCTATCGCAAGCTGCGCAACTCGATCCGCTGGATGCTCGGTACGCTGCATCACTTCAAGGCGAGCGAGAAGGTCGCCTATGCCGAGATGCCCGAGCTCGAGCGGCTGATGCTGCACGAACTGGCCGGCCATGCCGAAACCGTTCGCAAGGCCTATGCCGCCTTCGACTACAAGACCGTGGTCGCGAGCTTGGCAGCCTTCATGAACTCCGAGCTGTCGGCGTTCTACTTCGATATCCGCAAGGACACGCTCTATTGCGACCCGCCGTCGTCGCCGGCGCGCAAGGCCGCGCTCACCACGATCGACCTGTTGTGCGATGCCCTCCTGAAATGGCTCGCGCCGATCCTGAGCTTCACGACCGAGGAAGCCTGGCGCATGTTCCGGCCGAACGCGGAGCCTTCCGTCCATCTGACCCTGTTTCCCGAAGGCATCGAGAAGCTCCGCGACGACAAACTCGCCGCGAAATGGGAGACGATCCGCAACGTCCGCCGCGTCGTGACCGGCGCGCTGGAGCTCGAACGTGCCGCCAAGAACATCGGCTCGTCGCTCGAGGCCTCACCGGTGATCTATGTCGCCGACCGCGACATGCTGGCGACGCTGTTCGACACCGATCTCGCCGAGGTCTGCATCACCTCGAACTACGAGGTGCGTGAGGGCGAGGCGCCTGCGGGCGCGTTCCGTCTCGATGCCGTGCCCGGCGTCGCGGTCGTCGTCGAGAAGGCCGTGGGCACCAAATGCGCCCGCTCCTGGAAGATCTCGCCTATGGTCGGTGAAGACCCTGAATACCCCGACGTCACCCCGCGCGACGCCCAGGCGCTGCGCGAATGGAAGGCGCTGGGGGTGGGGGTCTGATCCCCGGCCATGACCCCGCTTCGCGCCGGCATCCTCGCGGCCGTGGTCACGCTGGTGGCCGATCAGGCCTCAAAGCTGTGGCTCCTGAACGTGTTCGACCTCGCCCGCCGTGGCGTGGTGAAGGTGACGCCGTTCTTCGACCTGGTGCTGGCCTGGAACATCGGCATCAGCTTCGGCTGGCTCCAGAACGACGGCCAGTCGGCGCAGATCGCGCTGATGGCGGTCAAGGTCGTCGCCGTGGTCGCCCTCGCCATCTGGATGGCCCGCTCGCACACCCTGCTCGCCACGGTCGCACTCGGGCTGATCATCGGCGGCGCGATCGGCAACGGCATCGACCGCTTCGCCTACGGCGCGGTGGTCGATTTCGCCCTGTTCCACATCGAGATCGGCGGAAATACCTATAATTGGTATGTGTTTAACCTCGCGGACGTGGCCATCGTTGTCGGGGTGGCGGCGCTATTGTATGATTCCTTCCTGGGGGTACCCGCCGCAAAAGCGCCCTGATCCCGGCCGATACGGACCGGCAGGTGGAACCCTGCGTTTTGCGAGGATTGGCCGCGTGCGAGCGGCAAAGTGCAGCAATCTGCCACAATATGGAACAGGTACAGTGATGCGCAGCTCCGAGACCAGCGGTTCGATGGTTCGAGACCCCAAAGCGGGGTTCTGGCGGGCGTTGAAATTGTCCGCTGTCGCGCTCGGCATCGGCCTCGTCATGACGGCAGGCCCGGTCCGTGCCGGTGACGACGACGATGATGATGACGGGATGACCTTCGAAGAGAAGATCATCGACAATCTGATGTCCGGCATCGGTGCCAAGAGCATGGAAAAGCCCGGCATCGAATACCGCGAGCGCTCGCCGCTCGTCGTGCCGCCCAAGCTCGACCTGCCGCCTCCGGCAACCCAGGCCAAGAATGCTCCGAACTGGCCGAAGGACCCCGAAGAGAAGCGCCGCAAGGAAGCCATCGCAGCGCGCAAGAAGGCGACCAAGGCGACGGAGAACTGGCAGGCGGCCCAACCGCTGACGCCCGCCGAGATGAAGGCCGGCGAGGTCGCCGCAGCCCCCCGTACAAGCAATGACCCGATCCAGCCGGGCACCAACGGCAACCCGTCGCTCAGTCCCGCCGAACTCGGCTACGCCGGCGGTCTCTGGAACATGATGAAGGGCGGCAACAGCTCCGAAGAGAAGAAATTCACCAGTGAGCCGCCGCGTTCGTCGCTGGTCGAGCCGCCGCCGGGCTACCAGACCCCCTCGCCGAACTACGCCTATGGCGCAGGGCCGGACAAGTCGCGCCGGACCTATTTCGACATCATGTCGGGCAAGGAAAAGGAATAATAGCGCTCCTGCCCCACCGCGACATCCTGACAGGCGCATCCTGGCACCGGCGGCTTACGCACGCCGGACGCAGTCTGCATATTGCTTATCAGTAACTTGCCACCGCGTTGAGTTCTCTGCTTCGTGACGCGAAGCCTCAGCCGCACGGTGTAGCATGCCGTGCCTCCGAGCCGGACATCCGGGTTCGGCCTTTTCATAAGGATTATGATGTCCTCTTACCGATCGGCCGCCTGCCTCCTTGCCGCGCTGCTTTCGACGAGTGTCCTCTCAGCCAGCGCCGCCCTCGCCCAGACCACGGTGACGTCGGCCCCGCCCGCCAGCTTCACGCTCGCCAACGGCATGCAGGTCGTGGTGATCCCGGACCACCGCACGCCCGTGGTCACGGAGATGATCTGGTACAAGGTCGGCTCGGCCGACGAGACGCCGGGCAAGTCCGGGCTCGCGCACTTCCTCGAACATCTGATGTTCAAGGGCACCTCGAAGCATCCGGTCGGCGAATTCTCCCAGACCGTGCTCCGCGTCGGCGGCAACGAGAACGCCTCGACCTCGGTCGACTACACCAACTACTACCAGCGCGTGCCGAAAGAGCAGCTGCCGACCATGATGGAGTTCGAGGCCGATCGCATGACCGGCCTGATCCTTAAGGACGAGAACGTGCTGCCCGAGCGCGACGTCGTGCTCGAAGAGTACAACATGCGGGTCGCCAACAATCCGGACGCGCGGCTCAACGAGCAGATCATGGCCGCGCTCTATCTCAATCATCCCTACGGCCGGCCGGTGATCGGCTGGCACCAGGAGATCGAGAAGCTCGACCGCGAGGATGCGCTCGCCTTCTACCGCCGCTTCTACGCGCCGAACAACGCGATCCTCGTGATCGCCGGCGACGTGGAAGCCGCCGACATCCGCCCGCTGGTCGAGCGGAATTTCGGCTCCATTCCGGCCCAGCCCGCGATCCCGGAGCGGCGCATCCGTCCGCAGGAGCCGGAGCCGGCGGCGCCGCGCACGGTCACGCTGGCCGACCCGCGCGTCGAGCAGCCGGGCCTGCGCCGCTATTATCTCGTACCGTCGGCGACCACCGCCGCGGCCGGTGAAAGCGCCGCCCTCGACGTGCTGGCGCAGCTGATGGGCAGCGGCAGCAATTCCTATCTCTACCGCGCGCTCGTGGTCGACAAGCCGCTCGCGGTGTCCGCCAGCGCCAGCTATTCGAGCATCTCGCTCGACCCGACCCAGTTCGCGATCTCGGCCTCGCCGAAACCGGGCGTCAGCTTTGCCGATGTCGAGCAAGTGGTCGACGGCGTCATCGCCGACATCGCGCAGAACCCGATCCGCGCCGAGGACCTCGAGCGGGTCAAGACCCAGCTCATTGCGGAAGCGATCTACGCCCAGGACAACCAGGCGGTGCTGGCGCGCTGGTATGGCGGCGCGCTGACCACGGGCCTTTCGATCGAGGACATCAGGAGCTGGCCCGACCGCATTCGCGCGGTCACCGCCGAGCAGGTTCGCACTGTCGCGCAGAAATGGCTCGAGAAGAAGCGATCGGTGACGGGCTATCTGATCAAGGACACCAGTGCCGCCAAGCGTGAGGAGAAGCGTTCGTGACCTATCCCTTCCTTCGACGCGTTGCATTCTCGCTTGCCACCGGCGCGGCACTCGCGCTGGCTACGGTGTCGCCGTCTCAGGCGGCCGCAAAGATCCAGCACCTGACTTCGCCGGGCGGCATCGAAGCCTGGTTCGTACAGGATGCGACGGTGCCGCTGATCGCCATGGAATATTCCTTTGCCGGCGGCTCGGCGCAGGATCCCAAGGACAAGTCCGGCGTCGCCAATCTGGTCGGTGATCTCCTCGACGAAGGCTCCGGCGATCTCGACTCCAAGACCTTCCATGAGCGGCTCGACCGCCGCGCCATCGAGCTCTCCTTCAGCGCCACCCGCGATACGTTCCGCGGCAGCCTGCGGATGCTGCGCGACAACAAGGACGAGGCCTTCGACCTGCTCAGGAGCGCGCTGACCTCGCCGCATTTCGACACCGCCGACGTCGAGCGCATCCGCTCACAGGTGATCTCGGGCCTGCGCCGCGAGACCACCAATCCGTCCTCGCTGGCGAGCCGAAAATTCCTGGAGGTCACGTTCGGCGACCATCCCTATGGCCGGCAGACCAATGGCACGCTGGACAGCGTGCCGACCATCACGGTCGCCGACATGAAGGATTATGTCGGCCGCGTGATTGCGAAGGACGGGCTGAAGATCGCGGTGGTCGGCGACGTCGATCCGGCCACCCTCGGCAAGCTGCTCGACCACACTTTTGGTAGCCTGCCCGCAAAAGCCAATCTCACGCCGGTCGCCGACGTCGAGGCGGCAAAACCGCCGCAGCGCGCCTTCGTGCCGCTCGACGTGCCGCAGACCGTGATCACCTTCGGCGGCCCCGGCGTGAAGCGCAACGATCCGAACTTCATGGCCGCCTATGTCGTCAACCACATCCTGGGCGGCGGCGGATTGTCCTCCCGGCTCTATCGCGAGGTACGCGWGAAGCGCGGGCTGGCTTATTCCGTGTTCGAATCGCTGCTCTGGATGGAGCATTCGGCGGTCTTCATCGGCAACACCGGCACCCGCGCCGACCGTGCCGGCGACACCATCGACGCCATCGACAAGGAAGTGCGCCGCATCGCCGAGGAGGGCCCGACGCAGAAGGAGCTCGACGAAGCCAAGTCCTACCTCAAGGGCTCGCAGATGCTGGCGCTGGATACCTCCTCGAAGCTCGCGCAGGCGCTGCTGCAATACCAGCAGGACAAGCTGCCGATCGACTATATCGAGAAGCGAAACGCCATCGTCGATGCGGTGACACTGGACGACGCCAAGGCGGCCGCCAAGCGCCTCTGGGGCCAGGGCCTCCTGACCGTGGTCGTCGGCCGCGCCCCACAGGCCGCCGCGCAACCGGCCGCGGCACCGGCGACGAAGTCGAACTGACGTCCCCTGACATTTCCTGAAATGGCCGGGCTCGCCCGGCCATTTGCGTTTCCAGGATGCGCCATTGCCGAACGTGGACGTCCGCGATATGTCCGGACATCACGAATGGTGCCATCATGCTGCGGATATCCCGCGATCTCGTCATCGACGAGGACGATATCGAGATCGGCTTCGTCCGCGCCTCCGGCCCGGGCGGGCAGAACGTCAACAAGGTCTCGACCTCGGCCCAGCTGCGCTTCGACACGCGCAAGCTGACCCTGCCGGAGGATGCGGTGATCCGGCTCGCCCGCATCGCCGGCCAGCGCATGACCAAGGACGGCGTGATCGTGATCCACGCCCAGCGCTTCCGCACCCAGGAGCGCAACCGTCAGGACGCCATCGACCGGCTCACCGAGATCCTGACCGAAGCGATGATACGGCCGAAGCCGCGCCGCGCCACGCGGCCGACCTTTGGCTCCAAGCAGCGCCGGCTCGACGGCAAGAAGCGCCGCAGCGACATCAAGGCAGGGCGCGGCGGCGGCCGCTTCGACGACTAACAAAGCAGACCCAGTCAAAAAAACTCCGGCCGCAGGGCGACCGGAGTCTGCTTGCTTCACCCCGGCGGGACTAGTAGCGCTTGGCTGGGGCTGCACCGCCCGTCGCGGAATCGTCGGCGGTTCCCTTATGCGCAGCGCTACCGGTGGTGCCGACCGTGCCCCTGGTGCCTTTGGTCGACTTCATGCCCGTCTTCTCGCCCGCAGCGCCCGGCTGAGCATTCATCTCCTCATCCCCGCTGCCCATTGTGCTGCCTTGCATCGGTTTGCTTTGCACGGTGCCGCCCGTCTTGGCGGGTGGCGCGCCTTGCGCGAGAACCGGCGTCGCAATGAGAGCCGACAGAGCGCATGCGATCATCGAGGTCTTCACCAACTTCATCCATTTCTCCTGGATTCTTCCGCGACGAATGGCTCGGCTGCATCCTGCGCCGCTCACCTGCACCGGGTCATCGCATCGCGTAGGGAGTTTAAGCGGCGCAATCGTCATGCAATGCGCATGGTGTGGTGATCGTTTAGGGATTTGACGGCAGTTTCGCGGAATTGTGCTCCGCATATAAGGCATTGCGGAACACACGCGGTCACCAGTGTCTCCGCGGCATCGAAACAGCCCGCTACTACCACCGCATCTTTGACGCCGCCTAGAGTTTGCGCACGTTGATGTGGATGGGCGGATTCTTGGCGATGCGCGCAGTCGTGCTTGGATTGTGCACCGCGATGGTGCTGGTGACGCGGGTTGCCGATGCGCAAATGCCCTTGCCGGCCGGCAAGCCGCCGGATGGCGCGACGCTGTTCAAGCAGCAATGCGCGGTGTGCCACACGACAAACCTGTCAGAACCGGCGCGGCAAGGCCCCGCACTGGTGAAGGTCGTTGGCCGTCCCGCCGGCAAGACCGAAGGTTTTAAGTACTCAGAGGCGCTGTCGAAAGCGGACTTCGCCTGGGACGAGACCAGGCTCGACGCCTGGCTGAGCAATCCGCAAGCCGTCATTCCCGGCGTGACCATGGTCTACCGGCAGGCGAAGCCGGAGACGCGCGCCGCCATCATCACCTACCTGAAGGAGCTGAACTGAATGGCAAAGCCCGTTCATTCCATGATCCGCGTGCTCGACGAGGCCCGCTCGCTCGACTTCTACAAGCGCGCCTTCGGCTTGGAGGTCGCCGACCATCTGAAATTTTCGGACTTTGCCCTGATCTACCTGCGTCACCCCTCCTCACCTTTCGAGGTGGAGCTGACGGTGAATTTCGATCGCAAGGAGCCGTACCAGCTCGGCGACGGCTACGGACATATTGCCGTGGTGGTCGACGATCTCGATACCGAACATGCCCGCTTCGAGCGCGAGAAGCTCGCACCGGGACCGCTGCGCGACTTCAAGCACGACGGCAAGACGCTGGCGCGCTTCTTCTTCGTCAGCGATCCCGATGGCTACAAGATCGAGGTGATCCAGCGAGGGGGTCGTTTCGGCTGATCAAAATCACAAAAATCCAAATCACAAAATCTACGGAGGAATGCCATGAGAGAAGTCGATCGTCGAAGCAAGCACAGCCGCCGCGTCTTTCTCAAGGGCGCGGCGACCGCCGTTCCGGTCGTCGCTGTCGCGACCAGCGTCGCCGTCAGCATCGAGGATGCCTGGGCGGATGATGCCAGCACGCTCTCGCCCGCAACGATGAAGACGCTGCTGAAGGTCGCGCGCGACATCTATCCGCACGACGTCCTCGGCGACAGCTACTACATCACCGCGATCAAGCCGTGGGACGGCAAGGCGGCCAAGGACCCCGCCGTCAAGTCTCTGATCAGCGACGGCATCACGCGGCTCGATCAGAACGCGCGGGATCGCCACAAGGTGGCTTACGCCGAAGTGCCATGGGAAGCCGACCGCGTGGTGCTGCTGACGGAGATCGAGCAGAGCGACTTCTTCCAGAAGGTGCGCGGCGACCTCGTCGTGTCGCTCTACAACCAGAAAGAGGTCTGGCCGCGGTTCGGCTACGAAGGCTCCTCCGCCGAGCACGGCGGCTACATCAACCGCGGCTTTGCCGACATCGACTGGCTGCCGAAGGCTTAAGGCTCACCCAACGGTTCAGGAGAACGCATATGGCAAAATTCGATCTGAACGACTCCAGCGTTGTGGTGATCGTCGGCTCCGGTGCCGGCGGCGGCACGCTGGGCAACGAGCTCGCGCAGAAGGGCGTCAAGGTGGTCATCCTTGAAGCCGGCCCACGCATCGAGAACCAGGATTTCGTCAACGACGAGTGGGAGAGCTTTTCCCAGCTCGCCTGGACCGATGCCCGCACCACGTCGGGGACATGGCGCGTCGCCAAGGATTTTTCGGGCCTTCCCGCCTGGATCGTCAAGGCGGTCGGCGGCTCGACCACGCATTGGGCCGGCGCGTCGCTGCGCTTCGACGAGCATGAGTTCAAGGTGAAGAGCACCTACGGCGGCCTGCCCGGCGCGAACCTGCTGGACTGGCCGGTGACGCTCGCCGAGATCGAGCCATGGTACGCCAAGGCCGAGAACAAGATGGGCGTGACCCGCACCAACGGCATTCCCGGACTTCCCGGCAACAATAATTTCAAGGTGCTGGAGGCCGGTGCGAAGAAGCTCGGCTACAAGACCGTGCATACCGGCAATATGGCCATCAACAGCCAGCCGCGTGACGGCCGCGGCGCCTGCCAGCAGATCGGCTTCTGCTTCCAGGGCTGCAAATCCGGCGCGAAATGGTCGACGCTCTACACCGAGATCCCCAAGGGCGAGGCGACCGGCAATCTCGAAGTGCGGCCGAGCAGCATGGCGGTCAAGATCGAGCACGACGCCTCCGGCAAGGTGACCGGCGTTGTCTATGCCGACGAGAGTGGCGCGATGCAGCGCCAGAAGGCGCGCGTCGTCGCGGTGGCCGGCAACTCGATTGAAAGCCCGCGGTTGCTGTTGAACAGTGCCTCGACCATGTTCCCCGATGGCCTCGGCAATTCATCGGGCCAGGTCGGGCGCAACTACATGCGGCACATGACCGGCAGCGTCTACGCCGTGTTCGAGAAGTCGGTGCACATGTATCGCGGCACCACTATGGCCGGCATTATCCGTGATGAATCCGCCAACAATCCGAAGCGCGGCTTCGTCGGCGGCTACGAGATGGAGACGCTGTCGATCGGCTTGCCGTTCATGGCGGCCTTCCYCAATCCCGGCGCCTGGGGCCGTCCGTTCACCGCAGCGCTCGACGGCTATCCCAGGATGGCCGGCATGTGGCTGGTCGGCGAGGACATGCCGCAGGAAACCAACCGCATCACGCTCGACCCGAGCGTGAAGGACAAGTTCGGGCAAGCGGTCGCGAGCGTGCATTTCGACGACCATCCCAACGATCTCGCGATGCGCGCACATGCCTACAAGCAGGGTGCTGCGGTCTATGACGCCGTCGGCGCCACCGTGACCTATCCGACGCCGCCCTATCCGAGCACGCACAATCTCGGCACCAACAGGATGAGCGAGAAGCCGCGGGATGGCGTGGTCAACAAGTTCGGGCAGAGCCACGACGTCAAGAATCTGTTCGTCTCGGATGGCAGTCAGTTCACCAGCGGGGCGGCCTGCAATCCAACGCTGACCATCGTCGCACTCGCGATCCGGCAGGCGGATTACATTGCGGGGGCGATGCAGAAAAAGGAGATTTGAAGGTTCAAAGGAAACCGTTTCCTGCTCCCGTCATTGCGAGCGAAGCGAAGCAATCCAGAATCCCGCCGCGGTGACGGTCTGGATTGCTTCGTCGCACTAGCGCAAAATTGCTACGCAATTTTGTCGCGGGCTCCTCGCAATGACGGCGGAGAGAATATCGTAGCCCGGACGGAGCGAAGCATAATCCGGGGTGCTCGCGGGTGAGCTGAATCCCGGATTGCGCTTCGCTTCATCCGGGCTACGCACTTTTGTCGGGAAAGCTACTCGGCCGCATCAAGGATCGGCGCGACGGTTGCCTTGAAATCCTGCACCTGCGTCACGCTCCGGGAGCGGTAGATCAGGCAGGAGCAGCGTAGCAGCGAGGCGAAATTATTGACCTCGCCGTGATGGTCGAGCACCTCGTTGTAGAGCGTGGTCAGGAACTTGCCGACGCTCATGCTCTCCTTGGCCGCGATCTCCTCCAGCGTGTCCCAGAACGCCATTTCCAGCCGGATCGAGGTGCAGTGCCCGCCGATCCGCAACGAGCGGGTCTGGGATTCGTAGTTGCGTTGGGGCTGGTGCGCGAAGAAATTGCACATGGCGTCCTCCCGTCCTGTTGCCATTTTTTCACGATGCTACACCGCTGCCCGGCCCCCCACAATCAGGACGGCAGCAGGACGATCGCTCCGTCCCGGTTGCGCAATTTTCTCGAACGTCCAATCCCTTCAATGTGATAGGCATCCCTCTTCCCCAGGCCGCCACACGGCTGTTGCCCAACACATGCTTTTGACGCAACACGGCCTAGAATAGCGCCGTCAGCGAATCCAGATCGAAAGCCCCATGCCCGTCCGCCAACTGCCAGAGCAAATCGTCAACCGCATCGCCGCCGGCGAGGTGGTCGAACGTCCGGCAAGCGTGGTCAAGGAACTGGTCGAGAACGCCATCGATGCCGGCGCCAGCCGGATCGACGTCTTCACCGATGGCGGCGGGCGGCGGCGGATCGGCATCACCGATGACGGTGGCGGCATGACCGCGAAGGACCTGGCGCTCGCGGTCGAACGCCATGCCACCTCCAAGCTCGACGACGAGGATTTGCTCCAGATCCGCACGCTCGGGTTCCGCGGCGAGGCGCTGCCCTCGATCGGCTCCGTCGCGCGTCTCTCCATCACGACGCGGCACGCGAGCGAACCACATGCCTGGGCGCTGTCAGTCGAGGGCGGCGACAAGTCCGAGATCATGCCGGCGGCGCTGGCCCACGGCACGCGCGTCGAGGTCAACGACCTCTTCTATGCAACGCCCGCGCGGCTGAAATTCCTAAAGACCGATCGCACCGAGGCGGAGGCGATCCGTGAGGTGGTCAGGCGCCTTGCCATGGCGCGGCCCGACGTCGCCTTCACGCTGGCCGGCGAGGAGCGCGCGCCGGTGACCTGGACCGCGGCGCTGCCTGGCGCCGCCGGACGGCTGACGCGGCTCGGCGATATCCTCGGCGCAGAATTCCGCAGCCACGCCATCGAGGTCCATGCCGAGCGCGAGGGCGTCGTGGTCGCCGGCTATGCCGCGGCGCCGGCGCTGACCAAGGCGAACGCGCTCGGGCAATATCTCTTCGTCAACGGCCGTCCCGTGCGCGACAAGCTGATCCTCGGCGCCGTGCGCGGGGCCTACGCCGACTATCTGCCGCGCGACCGCCATCCGGTGCTGGCGTTGTTCGTCACGCTCGATCCGCGCGAGGTCGATGCCAACGTGCATCCGGCCAAGACCGAGGTGCGCTTCCGCAATGCCGGCCTCGTGCGCGCGCTGATCGTGCACGGATTGAAGGACGCGCTCGCGCGCGAGGGCCGGCGCACGGCCGCCAACAGTGGCGAGAGCGCGTTGTCCTCGTTCCGGCCGGCCTTCACGCCGCGGCCTGCGAGCTGGGACTGGCGCGCCTCGCCATCCGCCCCGGTCGCACCGATGCCGTCGTTCGACGGATCGGCTGCGCCCGTCTTCGCCGAGCGCGCACAGGCGGCATTCGATGTCGGCGCGCCCAGTGCGGACGTGCGGATCGAGACCCAACCCGTCAGCGACCTCGTCGACCGCCCGCTCGGCGCGGCGCGCACCCAGATCCACGAGACCTACATCGTCTCGCAGACTCGCGACGGCCTTATCATCGTCGACCAGCATGCCGCGCATGAGCGCATCGTCTACGAGCGGCTGAAGGCCTCGCTCGCCGCCAACGGCGTGCAACGGCAGATCCTCCTGATCCCCGAGATCGTCGAGATGGACGAGGCCACGGTGGAGCGCCTGCTGGAGCGCAGCGAAGAGCTCGCATCGTTTGGCCTCGCCATCGAGTCCTTCGGCCCCGGCGCGGTCGCGGTGCGCGAGACGCCGTCGCTGCTCGGCAAGACCAATGCAGGCGGGCTGCTGCGCGATCTCTCCGAGCACATGGCCGAATGGGACGAGGCGCTGCCGCTGGAGCGCCGCCTGATGCACGTCGCCGCGACCATGGCCTGCCACGGCTCGGTGCGCGCCGGCCGCCGGCTGCGGCCGGAGGAGATGAACGCCCTGCTCCGCGAGATGGAGGACACCCCGAACTCCGGCCAGTGCAATCACGGCCGCCCGACCTATGTCGAGCTGAAGCTGAGCGATGTGGAGAAGCTGTTCGGGCGGAGATGATCTTCGTAGGGTGGGCAAAGCGAAGCGTGCCCACCACCTACCGCGATCGCAGAAAGTTGGTGGGCACGGCGCGTTGCGCCTTTGCCCACCCTACGGCAGCGAGACTACGGCCTCTTCAAAAACACGAACTCCGTGTCGTCATAAGCCCGCCGCTCCAATTCCTCGAAGCCCTCAGGCGTCACGAACTGCGCAGCCTTCGCCTCTTCCACCACGAGCAGCGCGCCCGGCATGAGCCAGCCGCCGTCGCGCAAGCTCGCGAGCGCCTTCTCCGCAAATCCTTGGCCATAGGGCGGATCGAGGAACACCAGCGAGAACGGCTCGACGGGATGCGCAGGGCCAAGATCCGTCGCATCGCGGCGATAGACCTTGGTCACGCCGCCAAGGCCGAGCGTCTCGACATTGTTGCGCAGCAGCGCGCGGGCCTCGGCGCCGTTGTCGACGAACAGCGTGAACTTCGCGCCGCGCGAGGACGCCTCGATGCCGAGCGCACCGGTGCCGGCGAAGAGATCGAGCACGCGCGCATCCTCGATCGGATCGTCATAGGCGTGCACGAGGATGTTGAACACGGACTCGCGCAGCCGGTCCGCCGTGGGGCGGATGTCGCGCGAGGACGGTGAGGCGAGATTGCGCCCCTTCAAACGACCGCCGACGACGCGCAATCAGTCCTCCCGCGGCGTCAGATCGCGCTTGCCGTGATAGCCGCGCTTGGGCCGGCGCGGCGGGCCGTAGCCGTTGGCCTCGGCCTCGTTGCGCTCGCGCGCCTCCTCGCTGCCGGTGCGCTGTACCAGCACGCGGCGGCCCTTGCGATCGTTGATCACGTCACGCTTGCTGGCAGGCTTCTTCTCGCGTGGCGCTTCGCCGTCGGGTGAAGAAGATTTCTTCGGCACGTCGAACTGCGCGCCCGACTTCTCGATGACCTTGTCGCCGAGCTGATCGCGCAGCACGCGTGACTTGATCTCCTCGACCTGGCCTTCGGGGACCTCGCCGAGCTGGAACGGTCCATAGGACACGCGGATCAGCCGGTTCACCTCGAGCCCGAGATGGGCGCAGACGTTGCGCACCTCGCGGTTCTTGCCTTCGCGGATCGCGAACACCAGCCAGACATTGGCGCCCTGGTCGCGCTCCAGCGTCGCCTCGATCGGACCGTATTTGACGCCCTCGACCTCGATGCCGTTCTTCAATTCGTCGAGCTGCGCCTGGGTGACGTCGCCATGGGCGCGGACGCGGTAGCGGCGCAGCCAGCCGGTGTCCGGCAACTCGAGCGTACGCGCGAGCCCGCCGTCGTTGGTGAGCAGCAGCAGGCCTTCGGTGTTGAAGTCGAGCCGGCCGATCGAGATCAGCCGCGGCAGGCCTTCGGGCAGATTGTCAAACACGGTCGGACGGCCCTCGGGGTCGTCATGCGTCGTCATCAGCCCGCGCGGCTTGTGGTAGAGGAACAGCCGCGTACGCTCACGCTCCGGCAACGGCTTGCCGTCGACAGTGACGACATCGTTCGAGGTGATGTCGAGCGCCGGCGAATTGATGACGCGACCGTTGACGGCGACGCGCCCCTGCGTGACCATCTCCTCGGCGTCGCGGCGCGAGGCGAGGCCCGCACGCGACAGCACTTTTGCGATACGCTCGCCGGCCTTTTTCGGCTTCGGTGCTTCGTCACGGCGCGGACGGCCCTCGAAATCCCGATCACGGTCACGATAGGCGCCGCGGCCACCGAAGGCGGGGCGCTTCTCGAAGATCCTGCTCTCATCCTCGTTTTCACGGCGCGGACGGTCGCCGGAGCGGCCTTCGCTGCGCGGATGCTCGTGCCAGTCGGAGCGGCCCTCGGAGCGCTCGCGCGGACGATTGAATTTGGGACGGTCACCGCCGCGTTCGCCATCGCTGTCACGACGAGGCCGATCGAATTTCGGACGGTCGTCGCGCGGACGATCGAACTTGGGCCGATCGAACTTGGGCCGCTCGCGGAACGGACGATCGCCGGACGCGCGATCGTCGCGCGAGCGCGAGAAACGCGGACGGTCATCGCCGCCACCCTGCCGATCGTCGCGCTTCTGCCAGGGCTTGTCTTCGCTGCGGTCACGGCCGCCGAAATCCTTGCGCGGACCCTTGCTGAAGTCCTTACGCGGCGGACGATCGCCACGCGGACCCGCGTCGCGCTTCTGCCACGGCTTTGAATCGCTGCGCTCGCCACGATCGCGCGGGCGGTCACCGAAGTCACGCGGGCGATCGCTGCGATCCCCACGGTCGCGCTCGCGATCCGGCGCACCACGCGAAAACTTCCGCTCGCCGTCGAACTTGCGTTCCGGGCGGTCGCCACGCGGCGCGTAGGGCCGCTTGTCGCCGAACTTCTTGTCGCCGAACCGGCCGGCGGGACGGGAATCGTCGCGATCCCGGCTGCGCGGCGGACGGTCGTCACGGCCATAGGACGGGCGATCACCGCGCGGTTTGAACGGCCGCTTCTCGCCATCGCGCGCGCCGCGATCCGAGAACGGGCGGTCGCCACGCGGCTTGAAGCTGCGCTCGCCGCGCTCCTCACCACCACGGTCGTCGCGCTTGAACTTCGGACGGTCGCTGAAATCGCGGCGCGGGGCATCGCCCTCCTCGCGGCGGCGGAACGGACGATCCCCGCGGTCGGCGCGAGGCGGACGGCTGTCGCGGTCGCCACGGGGCGGGCGGGCGTCGCTCCTGCCCTCAGGGCCGCGCTTGGCGAATTTCTTCTCAGGGCCACGCGGCTTGCCGGACCGGCCCTTGGGCGGGCCACCCCTGCCCGGGCCTCGATCACGCCGGCCGCGGGAATCGTTGTCTTTGTCGCTGTCGCGAGGCATGAATAAACTCACTTAGGGGGTGGCCAGAAAGCATTGTGCGCGCTCGTTTCGAGCCGCATGCTCAGGCAAATCCGGTATTCACTCTTGCTGAAGGCGGAGCTACTAGCAGGTTTCTGGCGATGATACGAGGCTTGAAAGCCCCCTCTTTCATGGATTTGGCGCTCAAAACGGCCGAAAATGCCGGAAAGGCGGGCGAAGTTCCGATCGGATGCGTCGTGGTCCGCAATTACGAGGTCATCGCGACCGCGGCGAACCGGACGCTGACTGATTACGACCCGACCGCCCATGCCGAGATCATTGCGCTGCGCGAGGCCGCCAAAAAGATCGGCAGCGAGCGCCTGGTCGACTGCGACCTCTACGTGACGCTGGAGCCCTGCACCATGTGTGCGGGCGCGATCTCCTTTGCAAGGGTCAGGCGGCTCTATTACGGCGCCGCCGATCCCAAGGGCGGCGCGGTGGAATCAGGCGTGCGGTTCTTTGCATCCCCAACCTGCCATCATGCGCCGGATGTCTATTCCGGGGTCGGCGAGAGCGAGGCGGCGCGGCTGCTCAAGGACTTTTTTCGCGAGCGGCGGTAGATTCACATATTCCGCCGTCATGCCCCGCGAAGGCGGGGCATCCAGTACGCCGCGGCCTATCGATCAACCACCACCGTCTCGGAGTACTGGATCGCCCGGTCAAGCCGGGCGATGACAGTTGTGTGTGTCGCGACAGCTTAGTTCAGCCTGCGAAGAACTCGCGCAGCGCCTTTGCGGTGACGTCCGGGTTCTCCTCGGTGAGGAAATGGCCGGAGTCCACCGGCATGCCGTCGACGTTGGTCGCCCATTGCTTCCACGTATCGAGCGGCGTGGCGGCGGCCTGGGCGATGCCTGCGCCACCCCACAAGGCCAGCATGGGAATCGTGATCTTCTTGCCGGCTTCGAAATCGGCCTTGTCGAGGTCGTAATCGAAATAGGCGCCGGCGCGGTAGTCCTCGCACATCGCATGCACGCGGGCGGGATCGCGGAACGGGGCGATGTAATGTTCGAGTGCACGCTCGTCGATGGCGTCCAGCGTCTTCGACTTGGTCTGGCTCGCCATCTTGAAGCGCAGGAAGAACTCGCCATTGCCCGAGATCAGCGTCTCCGGCAGCGGCGCCGGCTGGGCGAGGAAGGTCCAGTGATAGATCTTCAGCGCGTAGGCGCGGTTCATCCGCTCCCAGTAATTATAGGTCGGCAGGATATCGAGCACGGCGAGCTTCGACAGCCGGCCGGGATGGTCGAGCGCAAGCCGATACGACACCCGGCCGCCGCGGTCGTGGCCGGCGAGCGCGAAGTGGACGTGGCCGAGCTGCTCCATCGCTTCCACCATCGCCTTGGCCATCGCGCGCTTGCTGTAGGGGATGTGCTGTGCATCGCTCTCGGGCATGTCGGACCAGCCATAGCCCGGCAGATCGGCGATGATCAGCGTGAACTTGTCGGCGAGCTGCGGCGCCACGCGGTGCCACATCACGTTGGTCTCGGAGAAGCCGTGCAGCAACAGCAGCGGCGGCCCCTTGCCGCCGACGCGGGCGAAGATGCGGCCCAAGGAGGTGTTGATCCATTCGGAGGCGAAGCCGGGGTAGAGGTCGGCGAGATCGGACATCTTCGGCATCCTTATCGGGTCAGTCCTGTCTGGTCAGTCCCGGGCCGCCTCGAACAAAAATGTCGAAAACAACCCCATGCACAGTAGCACGATGGTCACCTGTGAGGGTTGCTAACCCCAACAGGCGATTGCGCAATTTTGGAATGTCGATGTGGCGGAGCGGTGGCACGCGGCAATCTTGATGCCGGCGTGCGCGCAGTCCGGAAAAAAGCCTGTCAGCCCCGGGCCTTCTCGGCTTCCACCGCCTGCCAGCCGATGTCGCGGCGGCAGAAGCCTTCCGGCCAGTTGATGCGGTCGACGGCCTGATAGGCACGCGCCTGCGCTTCCGTCACGGTCTTGCCGAGCGCGCAGACATTGAGCACGCGGCCGCCATTGGCGAGGATCGCGCCGTCCTTCTCGACCGTGCCCGCATGGAAGATCTCGGCGGTGTCGACCTTGGCTGCGTCATCGAGCCCCTCGATGCGCGTGCCCTTCTGGTAGTCGCCGGGATAGCCCTTGGCCGCCATCACCACCGTGAGCGCGGATTCCGGATACCAGCGCAGATCGAAGTGCTTAAGCTCCCCGTCGCAGGCGGCGATGAACGCCGGCACGATGTCGGACATCATGCGCAGCATCAGCACCTGGCACTCGGGATCGCCGAAGCGGACGTTGAACTCGAACAGCTTTGGGCCCTGCGTCGTCAGCATGATCCCGGCATAGAGGATGCCGCGGAACGGCGTGCCGCGCTGCTTCATGCCGGCAACCGTCGGCAGGATGATCTTGGCCATGATCGCGTCGTGGATCGCGGGCGTGACCAAAGGCGTCGGCGAATAGGCGCCCATGCCGCCGGTGTTCGGGCCGAGATCGTGGTCGAACACCCGCTTGTGGTCCTGCGCGGAAGCGAGAGGGATGGCGGTCTCGCCGTCGCACAGCGCGAAGAAGCTGATCTCGCGGCCCGGCAGAAATTCCTCGATCACGACCTCGGCGCCGGCATCGCCAAAGGCGCCCTCGAACATCATGGCGATGGCGTCCTCGGCCTCGCGCACGGTCTTGGCGACCACGACGCCCTTGCCGGCGGCAAGGCCGTCGGCCTTGACCACGATCGGCGCACCCTGGCTCTGGACGTAAGCACGCGCATCATTGGCGTTGGTGAAGCGCTTGTAGGCGCCGGTCGGAATGCCGAATTCGGTGCACAGCGCCTTGGTGAAGCCCTTGGAGCTCTCGAGCTGCGCCGCCACCCCGCTCGGCCCGAACGCCTTGATGCCGGCGGCGGTGAGGTCGTCGACGATGCCGGCGGCCAGCGGCGTCTCCGGGCCGACCACCACGAGCTCGACCGCATTCGTCTTGCAGAAATCGATCACCGCGGCATGGTCGGCGACATCGAGCGCCACGCATTCCGCCTCCCGCGCGATGCCGGCATTGCCGGGCGCGCACCAGAATTTGGTCACCAGGGGGGAGGCTGCGATTTTCCACGCCAGGGCATGTTCGCGGCCGCCGGAACCGAGCAGGAGAATGTGCATCGAAGGCTCGAAATGAGGGGTTTTGCTGGGGCGGAGGTCGCACGAATCGCGGCGGGTCTCAAGGGGAAACGCCCACACTCCCCGTCATTCCGGGGGCGTGGCGAAGCCGCGAGCCCGGAATCCATAACCACCATCGTGAGTATGGATTCCGGGCTCGCGCCCAAGGGGGCGCGCCCCGGAATGACGGCGGAGAGAGGGGAACGCCCGAGGACGACAATCGCCGCTAAACCTGCCTCCCCGCAATGATCTCCTGCAACGTCGCCACATGCCGCGCGAAGGCGCCGCGGCCGACGGCGGTGGCGGTTACTGTGGTCTGCGGCTTCTTGCCGACGAAGGCCTTGTCTACCGAGACGTAGCCCGCCTTCGCCAGCGTCTCGATATGTGCGCCGAGATTGCCGTCGGTGGCGCCGGTGAGCTTTTTCAATCGCGAGAACTCCAGGCCAGCGGAGACCGGCAGCGCGTTCAGCGCCGCCATGATCTTGAGGCGCAACGGCTGATGGATGATGTCGTCGAGCTCGGCCATTGGCTAGATCCGCCGCATCCAGAGGCCGCCGAGGATCAGTCCGCCACCGTTGACAAAGGCCATCCAGAGCGGGAACGCCTCGCCGATGTAGAAGAAGCCGAACAACGTCAGTGCAGCGATGCCAAGACCGATCGCGACGAAGGCGTAGCCGAACCAGAGACCCGCCAGCGTATAGAACAGCATGAAGTAGAGCGGCCAGAACGCGCCGAGCTGGCGTGGGCCGAAATGGCCGACGACGTTGGTGCAGAGATAGCCGAAGGCGAAGAACAGCACGAAGACCAGAACGAGCCTGACATCGAAGGCGGCACCATGCGGACGGGGCGATGGATTGAGCAACCGGATTCCGACCAGACCACCGACGCCCAGAACGTCCACGGCAACCCAGGCGTGGACCGCGTAGACCGGCCAGAGCCAGGTCACGAGATTGCCTGCGAATACCAGGACTCCCCACCAGACTGCGGCGAGGCTTGCGAGCTCGTAGAGCTGCGATTGCTTCACGCGCTGGACGATGTCGTCGATGTCGGCCAGCGCTGCAGACGCCTCCTTGCTGTCGATCATGACTGGCCTGCTCCGCGCGTTGCCACGTCCTCGGCGATTGCATTGACCGCCTTCGGGTTGGTGACCATGCCCATGTGATTGACGCCGTCGATCATCTTGACGTCGATCGACGGCTTCACCGCCCGCACGGTCTCGGCATATTTGTCCGAGATCATCATCTCATCGTCGGCGCCGCCGAAAATCGTCATCGGGTGTGTCACCCCGGGCAGATCGAGGCGATAACCGCGTGTCGCAAAGTTGCGCATCAGGCGGTCGGAATAGGTAGAGGTGAGGTACTTGGCCGAATTCGCCGGCACGGCGAAGGCCAGCACTGGAAGCTGCGAACAACAGTCGATGCCGAGCTTGCGCAGCGCCGCCAGCCCGAAGTAGCGCGGAAGGTCAGCATTGGCCCAACCGCCGGCGTGCGGTTTGTTGGTCGGCGCGTCGTAGCCGAGATAGGGCGCGATCAGGACAGTGCGGACGAACAGGTCCTGCATGATCGGCGTCGCGGCAACACGCAACGAGAAGCCGGCGCCGGCGGAATGACCGATCAAGGTCAGTGGCAAATCGGGCGCGCTCTTGCGGACATGGGCGACGAAGTCGACCAGATCGTCCTCGAGCTGGCCGACATAGCCGATATCACCGCGCGTGCCGGAGGCGCCGTGGCCGCGCGTATCGAGTGCCCAGGTCTCGACGCCGTGCGCGGCGAATGCTGCCGTCAGGGCATGGTTCACGGTGCCGGAGGAACCGGACGATCCATGGATGAAGATGGCGCCGCGGTCGGTGGCCGTCCCCTTCGGCGCGTAGTGCCGGAAGCCAAGCCAGGTGCCATCGCGGGCCTGAAAGCGCTCGAGCGGTGGCAGCGTAGACCAGTCGATCCCCTTGGCGGAGTCCGAGACCGAGCGCATCTCCGCAGGCCGCTCCAGCGGCGTCGCGATCAGGGCGGTGAGCAGCAGCGCGACTGCGCCAACCGCGCACAGGCCCCATTTCAACAGGCTTAGAGAACCCCGCAGCAGCCGCATCGCCATCGCAAACTCCCTCGAACTGATCATTTATAGAGAACTCTATATTACAGAGTACTCTCCATATCAATCCCAGGATTGGCGCCGCGCGGCGAAAATCCTTAACGTCGGGTCTGACCCCAAAATGCCGAATCGTTTGCCGATGCCGCCTGCGGAACCACTGCTCAACGCCCCCGAATTCACCGTCTCCGAGCTCTCGCAGTCCCTGAAGCGGACGGTCGAGGACGCCTTTGGCCATGTCCGGGTCCGTGGCGAGATCTCCGGCTTCCGCGGCGCCCACTCCTCCGGCCACTGCTATTTCGCGCTCAAGGACGAGAGCGCCAAGATCGAGGCGGTGATCTGGAAGGGCGTGCACGGCCGGATGCGCTTCAAGCCCCAGGAAGGGCTCGAGGTCATCGCCACCGGCAAGCTCACCACTTATCCGGGCTCCTCGAAGTACCAGATCGTGATCGAGGCGCTGGAGCCGGCCGGCATCGGCGCGCTGATGGCGCTGATGGAGGAGCGCAAGAAGAAGCTCGCCGCCGAGGGCCTGTTCGACGAGGCGCGCAAGCAGTTGCTGCCCTGGCTGCCGGAGGTGATCGGCGTGGTGACCTCGCCGACCGGCGCCGTCATCCGTGACATCCTGCATCGGCTCGAGGACCGCTTTCCCCGCCACGTACTGGTGTGGCCGGTCAAGGTGCAGGGTGAAGGCTCGGCCGAGCAGGTCGCAGCCGCGATCCGCGGCTTCAACGCGCTGCCCGAGGGCGGCAAGATTCCGCGGCCCGATGTGCTGATCGTGGCACGCGGCGGCGGCTCGCTGGAGGACCTCTGGTCGTTCAACGAGGAGATCGTGGTGCGGGCGGCAGCCGAGAGCATGATCCCGCTGATCTCGGCGGTCGGGCACGAGACCGACATCACGCTGATCGACTTCGTCGCCGACAAGCGCGCGCCGACGCCGACGGCAGCGGCCGAGATGGCGGTGCCGGTGCGCAGCGATCTGTTCGTCGAGGTCGCCGATCTCGCGCGGCGCACCCGCGCCTATTGGCAGCGTGCCCATGAGAGCCGCCGCAGCGAGCTGCGCGCCGCCGCGCGCGCCCTGCCCGCGGCGGGCGATCTGCTCGCGATCCCGCGGCAACGGCTGGATTCAGCGGGCGCGTCGCTACCCCGCGGCCTCAAGGCCAACACGCACGCGCATTTCCGCCGGTTTACCGCGGCGAGCGCAAAGCTGACGCTGCGGGTGCTGCACGGGCAGATTTCGCAGGCCGATCACCGCCTCACCGTGTGCGGCGAGCGGCTCGGCCTGTCCGCGCGCTCGCTGCTGCGGCAACGGCGCGACCGTTTTGCCGGGCTGGAGGTGCGCTTGCGCGCCTCGAAACTTTCGAATGCGCAGGCGCAGCGCAACGCAATTGCCCGCCAGCGCGAGCGCACGCATCGTCTGGCCGAGCGCGCCAACCGCGCGCTTGTCACGCTGTTACAGCGGCTGGATGCCCGCATCGAGAACAGCGGCAAGCTGCTCTCGGCCTTGTCGTATCGCGGCGTGCTCGCGCGCGGCTTTGCTCTGGTACGGGACGAGGCCGGCCATCCCTTGCATTCGGCCGACGCGATTGGTCCCGGCGCACGCCTCGAGATCGAGTTTGCGGACGGCCGTGTCGGCGCGACGGCGGATGCGGATCGCCCGGCGCCGACGGCAAAGCGTGCGCCGGCGCAAGCAAAGCCGGCCGCGCAAGACGCAAAACCTGCGCCGAAGCGCGCGGGCAAGCCGGTGGATCAGGGCACGTTGTTCTGAGCGCTACGGCGGCGTTCCGCCCTCAGTGTCATTCCCCGCGAATGCGGGGAATCCAGTACGCCGCGGCTTCTCGGCTCAATCACTAACGTCTCGGAGTACTGGATCGCCCGGTCAAGCCGGGCGATGACAGCCAGTGTGGGACGCGTGTCGCCACAACCTCGTCATTGCGAGCGCAGCCCGCCTACCGGCAGGACAATCCCGCGTCGATCGTGGTCCAGAAGCCGCAATGTTCCGGCGCGATCATCGGCGCGCCGGCGTGGGCTTCGAACAGGAAGATCGCGACGGTGAAGACGATCAGTGCGGATGAGAACAGGACGAAGCGGTTGCGCATGAGGACTGCGTTTAATCGACATCGTGGTCGAACTAAGGCGCCGTCACCTGCTGAAACCGCCGCGACACGCGATACGTAGATTCACGGTCGGCCATACTCCGTGCAGGGCGGTGGTCGATGCGGGGCTGTCCGCCTAACGTTGTTCCTCGGGCGGCCCCGCTTCCGCCTTCGCTCTATCGAGCTACGGCGGGACAAGCCCGCTCCATCCGGGCTACAGGACCGCCCTCACCGCGCCAGCCACTCCGCGACTTCCTTCTGCGACTCCGCGCGCGCCTCTGCGTCCGTGCCGAGATGGCCGTGCTCGGGCGCGGCGGCGTCGGTGGTGCCGGCAGCTGCGTGCAGCGGCGTATTGGCGCGGTCGAAATCGTGATAGGCGCCGGGATAGACCACGATGCGCGTGAGCGCGCTGCGGCCGCGCGCGCCGTCGACCATCTGGCGGCAGGCCGGCGGCGACGAGACGTCGTCATTGGCGCCGATCAGCACCAGGGTCGGCACCCGCGCGCTCCAGCCGAGGCCGGCGGAGATCCGGCAATCCGGATAGAACGCGATCGCCGCGCGAAAATCCGGCCCGGCTTCGCGCGCGGCGCTCTGCGGACGCACGGCCCAGAGCAGCGCGCTGGCACCATTGGCCCAGCCGATCAGGCTGACGCGGTCGCGCGCGACCCAACTCTGCTTCACCAGCCAGGCGCGCGAGGCCGCGATGTCGGCGACGCGCTCGCGCCGCGCCTTGACGTGCATCTCCTTGACGCGGCATTGCGGCCCGAGCTCGCGCGAGCCGTAGCTGTCGGGCAGCAGAACGGCGTTGCCGGCCTTCAGCAGTTGCAGCGCCCAGTCGCGATAGCGCGGCAGCACCGATTCTGAATGATTGCCGAGGCCGCCGCAGCCATGCAGCGCGATCACGGTCGGAAACGGCCCCTCGCCATCGGGCTTGTAGAGCTGCCCATGCAGGATTCCGGACGACAGCGGAATGTCGACCTGCTGCGGCGCCGGCGCGGCGTGCGCGGCCGACATCAGCAGCATCATGAACAGGGTGGTCAGTCGAAGGCGCATCGGATTCTGCCGTGGAAGATGCCGGAACCGGCCATCCCTCGCGCGAAGCACTATCATGCGGAAACGGCGGCAAAACATCACAAACCGGTGGGTTTACCGGGCGGACAAGCCACCCTATCTATGCTAAATTCGGTGCAACACATCGTGCCCTCCAGGGTTTTCCACGGAGAGGCCTTCCACGGAGACTTTCGACCGTGCTGAACAAGTTCGGCCCCTCGGGCCATGGCGAAGCGCAGGTGCAATATCTCGACGGCGATTTCCGCGTGATCTCGCCGGGGACCTTCGTCCGTTGCGCGATCACCGACACGCGAATTCCGCTCGACGAATTGAAGTACTGGAGCGTGGATCTGCAAGAGGCCTACGCCACGCCCGCCGCCGTGCTGCAGCGGCATTTCCCCGGCGCGCTGAAGCCGCAGCCGTAGGGTGGGCAAAGGCGCCTCGCGCCGTGCCCGCCATCTCTTCACGACCGCAACGAACAATGTAGGCACGCTTCCGCCTTCGCTCGCTCAGCTTCGCGGACAATTCGCCTTGCCCACCCAACGATACCGAGTTCGTGGCATCGCGCGGCTATTGCGGCTCGGGACCATCCGCGCCCACACAGGTCTTGATGAAAGTCTTCCTGGTCTCACCGACCACTTTCTGATCGATCGCCTGCTTCAGACAATCGACCCGTGCCTGCGCCATGCAGAGCTGCATCTGATCGCGCTTGTCCTGGCCCTTCAGGCTTTGCGTCGTCGCAAGGCACGTGACGCGCTTGGTCGCGGGGACTGGCACCGTGCTGGTTGGAGCAGCGGGAGCCGTCGTCGGCGGCGTCTGCGCAAACACGGGCGCCATGATCAGACACAGAAGACTGGCAGCGACGGCTGCAGATGGCAGTTTCATCGGATTCTCCTGATCGTCTGGAACCGATAGGCGTCTGGCGAAGAATGTCGCCTGAATGGCGGGCCGCTACAGGGTGAGCAAAGGGTAGCTGTCCTGCCGGCGCCGCATGAGCGGCACAGCTTATCGCGCAGCAGGAGGATGGAGACGATGTTCGCGCGCACCTGAACTGCGCGCCTCGCCGCCGAAATGATCTCCGTCGCGCCGATCCGCGTTGCAACGAATTGCGCTTGCACTCCGTGGTAAGTCACTTCGCGCTGTGGTTGGATTTTTCGCTGCGGTTCGGCGCCCTTAAGTTGTTTGACGAAGTTCTGGTGAAACAGAGCGCTGCTAGAGTGCGCGTTAGGTAATTAGCCCTGCTGCTTTGTCGCACAGACCATCAAGTCAACCAAACGACCATTGAGCTTTGGAATTGGCGCAGTCTGTGAACGGGCTCACATCGGAAGAGCCATCTGACGGGCTACGATCACCTCGAAAATTCGCGGTGGATACTTTGTAAATCGAAAGTCAACGATGGGGGTGATCATGCCCACCATACTAGACATGCTCTATCGTGAATATTGCCGCGCCCGCCTCGCTGAAATGCGGAAACAGCTTCTGATCATAGCTCAACGCTCTGAAGCTTCCGAAGCGCATCATCATCTTGCGGATCAGGGTGACGATGAGAGGACGGACGCACAACGCAAGACCGGTCGCGGCGTGCCGCATTGAAGCGGCCCGAGACCGGCGAACTCTCCCGCGTAGCAGTGACCAAGCAATTGGCGGCAGTTTGGGAGCAAGCGATGAATACACCCGAATGCTATACTGTCATGGTGGCCTGCGTCTCGTGCCTGACCATCATCGGAATGATGGCTGTTGGAGCCTGGTGAGGGGACTGAGGGCTGAGCCGGGATTGCACGCCCTGAACGGGTCCGCTGGCAAGCACGTTCAGTCGGACCTGTGGCGCCGGACACAGCACGCGCCCTCCCGCATCGTCCGTCGATGGACGCCGGAAGGCCTTCGCCTCGCCTCAGCGCGCAGACCTGCTTTTTGCTGTGAGGTAAGCGTTGCCGCCGCCTGATACGATTGCGGCGGCATCGCTTGAGATCCGGATGTCAGCCTCCGGGCGGACTATACGAAGAGCGCAGCTTCGCCGCGTTCTGGCGGACCTGCTTGATCTCGTCCTGCGTGAACAGCCGGGTCAGTTTCACGTTCTGCAGGGTGCCCACCGTGACGGTCAGACCGGAGATGGCCGGAGCCGTGCTCGGATCAGGCACATCGAAAATCACCAAAACGCCCGGACCGTCGGCAGCAACGCTGTACATCGAAATCAGCTTGCCGCCGGCCGCTTCAATGAGTTTTGTCGCCGCCTCCTGGCGATTGATCGTGGGGTTTTCCAAAATGGCGTTGAGAGCGCGTGGTGTATATTGTCCAGTGAGGCAAAAATGCATGGCATGTTCTCCTCTGAGCTTTTGGCAATAACTCTCCGGCCGTTCCGAACTGATCGTAACGGTCTCGCATCTGAAATGATGATGGTACGTTGCCCGCCGTGGGCATAAACGCCGCCGATGATTGCCGGGAGTTCGGCACGTCCCGGTGACGGCTCTCATGCGAGGCTACATCAACTCCCGAACGTGCGGAAGACAATTCATCCGCCGCGACATGTCGCATATCGCAAGGCGCGCGGTGTTGGGCTACGGCGGAGCGCTTTGCCCACGCCAAGAAATCATCAAGAAATCATCAAGAAATCATCGCCTGCCGAACCGCCGCTCGCGCGCCTTGTAGAGATGATCGCTGATCAATTGCCGGAGCGCTGCCGGATCATCGAATTCGAGCTGCACCGCGAACGGCACGATGCCGTCGGGGACGCCTTCGCGGCCGCGGAGGCGCGCAAGATCCTTTTCCGTCGTCACCAGCGTGAGTTGCTCGCGCTGCGCCTCCGCTGCGAGCGCCGCGATCTCGTTCTGCGAAAACATGTGGTGATCGGCGAAGGGGCGCGTGCGCGCGACCTCGATGCCGCAGGCGCGCAAGCTGCGGAAGAAACGCGCGGGATCGCCGATGCCGGCGAACGCAAAGACTCGTTTGCCGAGGAGTTGCGCGACCGAGGCCGCATCCGGCTTCAGGCGCGCGCGCAGCTCCGGCTTGTTGCGCTTCGCAAGCTCCGCCGCGACATCGTTGGCGGCATGGCCATTGCCGATCAGCACCAGCGCATCGGTGCGCGCGAGCTGCGCCTTCAGCGGCGCGCGCAAGGGACCGGCCGGAAACACCTTGCCGTTGCCGAGGCCGCGCTCGCTGTCGATCACGATCAGGGAGGCGTCCTTCAGCAGGCGCGGGTTCTGGAAACCGTCGTCCATCAGGATCACGGTCGCGCCCCGCGACTTCGCGAGCGCAACGCCTTCGAGACGGTCGTGCGCGACCACGACAGGAACGTCGCGCACCATCATCAACGGCTCGTCGCCGATGTCGGAAGCGGTGTGGCGCTCGCGGTCGACCATGACCGGACCCTTGAGGCGCCCGCCATAACCGCGGCTGAGCACCACCGGCGTCTCGCCGAGCTCGCGCAACAGCTTCGTCAATGCGAGCACGGTCGGCGTCTTGCCGGCGCCGCCGACATGGTAGTTGCCGACGCAGATCACGGGGATGCCGGCGTCAAAGCCCTGGCGCAGCATGCGCCGTTCGGTGATCGCGCCATAGAGCAAGCCCAACGGCCGTAACGCATGAGACTTGAAGGAACGCGGCCGGTACCAGAAGGCCGGCTCACGCATTGGCGGCCCCCATCTCGATGGTGAGCTGCAGGAGATAAGGCTCGAGCGCCGTCATCGTGCGATTGAGCGCGCCGCCGAGATCCTCGACCACGCCTGAGCCTGCGCGCTGCATCCCGTCGCGCACCGTGGGATCGGCCAGCAGCTGGCCGAGCTGCTTGACCAGCGTCTCCTGCGTGTCGGCCTGGCGCGCGCCGCCGCTGCTATCAAGCGCCTCGTAGACATCGGCGAAGTTGAAGACGTGCGGACCATGGACGATCGCAGCGCCGAGCTTGATCGCCTCGATCGGATTCTGGCCGCCATGGCGGATCAGCGATCCGCCCATGAACACGACCGGCGAGAGGCGGTAGAACAGGCCGAGCTCGCCCATGGTGTCGGCGACATAGACGTCGGTCGCGGCCGTCGGCAATTCCTCGCGCGAGCGCAACGCCGGCTTCAGGCCCGACGCCGTGATCAAGCCGGCAATCGAGGTGCCGCGATCCGGATGCCGTGGCACGATCACGGTCAGAAGCTGCGGGAAGAAACCGACGAGGCTGCGATGCGCCGCGACCAGCATCTCGTCCTCGCCCGGATGGGTCGAGGCCGCGACGATGATCGGGCGGCCGCGCGTCATCGCCATCAGCCGCTCGAGCTTGGCGGGATCGGCCGGCGGCGCGGCCACGTCGAGCTTGAGATTGCCCGTGGTGACCACGTCGCGGCCGCCGAGCGCGGAGAAGCGCTCCGCATCGGTCTTCGATTGCGCCAGGCAAATGTCGAACCGCGACAGCAGCGCCGAGATGGTGCCGTACATCCGCCGCCAGCGCGGGAAGGAGCGCGGCGACATCCGCCCGTTGATCAGCACCATCGGCAGGCGGCGTGCGGCGCCCGCCAGGATCAGGTTCGGCCACAAATCGGATTCGATGAACAGCGCCAGCGAGGGCTTCCAGTGATCGAGGAAGCGCGCGACATAGCGCGGGGAATCATACGGCACGTATTGATGGATGACGTCGGGCGGAAACCGCTTTGCGACGACGGCGGCGGAGGTGACGGTGCCCGAGGTGAGCAGGATGCGAAGATTGAGGTCGCGCAGGCGCTCGATCAGCGCGGCTGCGGCGAGCACCTCGCCGACGCTGGCGCCGTGAATCCAGACCAGGGGGCCGTGCGGACGCACGTCCCGGGACAGGCCCCGCCGCTCGCCGACGCGCGCGGGATCCTCCTTGCCCTGCTTCAGCCGCCGCTTGATCAGCGCCGGCGCAAGCGGCACCAGGCCCGAGGCCAGGCGCCGGTACATCCGCAGCGTTATCGGCAGCGAATTAGCCATCTTGGGGCCCCGGACGGCCGAGTTGCGCATAGGCGCGGCGGGTCGCCTCGTTCAAGGTCTCTTCCAGCTCCAGCCGCAGCGCTTCCATGGTGGCGGCGTCGGCATCCGGCGGCACGTGGATTTCCTTGATCCCGACCAATGCGCCCCGCCCGAACGGCAGGTTGATGGTGGTGCGGTCCCAGTTCTTGAGCCGGATGAAGCGGCTGGTCGCCATCGCGAAAGGCATGATCGGCCGCCCCGATTCCCGTGCCAGCATGATGATGCCGAGCCCGGCCACGCGCGAGCGTTTGGGGACATCGGCGGTCAGCGCGACATTACAACCGTCCTGGAGCGTGTGCACCATTTCCCTGAACGCGCCCACCCCGCCCTTGCGGTGGAAGGCGCCGCCGTGGTCACCGGAACCACGGATGAGGCCGATGCCGAGCCGCTCGACGGCGATCGCGTTGAACTCGCCGTCGCGATGCCGCGAGATCAGGACCTTGGCCCGGTAGGAGTCCTTATTCCTGATGAAGGGCGTGAGGAAATGCTGGCCGTGCCAGAAGGCGAAGATCGCGGGGATCTGCGGCTCGACGATGTCATAGACGTCAGGCGGATCGAACGTGAATTTGTTGGTCCGCCAGACCAGACGCAGATATTCGGCCGCCAGAACCCCGACGGCACGCTGAAGCCAGCTGCTTCGCAGCGTATTGCGAAGCAGTTTTTTCAACGTGCCGGTTCTTGATTCGGGTCGAGCAGCCGATGGAGATGGACGATGAAGTAGCGCATCTGCGCGTTGTCGACCGTGCTCTGCGCCTTGGCGCGCCAGGCGACGTGAGCGGACGCGTAGTTCGGATAGAGGCCGACGATCTCGACGTCGTCGAGGTTCTTGAAGGTGTTGTGCTCGAGATCGAGCAATTCGCCGCCGATGACGAGATGCAGCAATTGTTGCGGGGCACTATCTGGCATGGGTTCTGTTCCTAACGGGCTGCCCGGCAAAGCAGTGTTCGAGAAGCACGGCGGACGCACTCAGGGCAAGGGCCGATTTCGAAAATGCGCGACGATGCCCGCATGACGATCGCGACCCGCTGCCACCAGCACCCCGTGCGTGACTTCCCGGCGGTTATAGAGGATGGGATCTCCGGAGAGGTCGCTCATCCTACCATCCGCTTCCTGCACGATCAAATCGGCCGCCGCAAGGTCCCAATCATGGCTGTTGCCCCCGGCAAAAGCCGCATCCAGCACGCCATCGGCGACCCGGCACAGGCGCAGCGCGAGCGAACCGATTCGCGGATGCAGCTTGATGTCGCCGCCGGCCGTATTGAGCCGCTCGACCATCGGCTTCGGCCCGGCGACGCGGGAGAAGTCGAGCGCGGATCCGGACGCCGCCCGCACGGCTTTGCCGTTGAGCGTCGTGCCCTGCCCGCGGGCCGCGAAGAAGAACTCGTCGGTCGCGGGCGCGAACACCGCAGCCAGCACCGGCGAGGCATCCTCGACCAGCGCGACGCTGACGCACCATTCTTCATGGCCGCCGAGATAATTGCGGGTGCCGTCGATGGGATCGACCACCCAGGTCCGCCGCCGCGACAGCCGCACCTCGTCGTCGGCGCTCTCCTCGGACAGCCAGCCATAATCGGGCGTCGCCGAGCGCAGGCGCGCTTCGAGCAAATCGTTGACGGCAATGTCGGCTTCCGACACCGGCGAGGACGCGCCCTTGGTCCACTTCCTCAATTCGGTGCGGAACATCGACTGCGCGAGGCTGCCTGCCTCCCGCACCGCGTCCTGCAGCAGCGCCGCGTCGCGCGTCAGGATGGTTTCGTCCGTTGCATGCGCGTCAGCGTCCGCCAAGCGTCAAACCCTCGATGCGCACCGTCGGCGCATTGATGCCATAGCGGAACTCGAGATTGTTCGCCGGCTGCATCGATTTGAAGATCTCGAACAGATGGCCCGCGATCGTCACCTCGCTGACGGGATAGGTCAGCTCGCCATTCTCGATCCAGAAGCCGGAGGCGCCGCGGCTGTAATCGCCGGTGACGCCGTTGACGCCGGAGCCGATCAGGTCGGTGACGTAGAAGCCCTGCTTGATGTCGGCGATCAGTTCGGCCGGCGTCGGCGTGCCCGGTTCGAGATGCAGATTGTACGGTCCCGGCGACGGCGAGGACGAGACGCCGCGATGGGCGTGGCCGGTGGTAGTGAGGCCGAGCTCGCGCGCGGTCGCGCAGTCGAGCAGCCAGGTCGTCAGCACGCCCTCGTCGATCAGCGCGATCTTCTTCACCGCGACGCCTTCGGCGTCAAACGTCTGCGAGCGCAGGCCGCGCTTGCGCAGGGGATCGTCGATGATGCGGATGTTTTTTGCGAACAGCTGCTGGCCGAGCTTGTCCTTCAGGAAGCTGGTCTTCCGTGCGATCGAGGCGCCGTTGATGGCACCGACGACGTGGCCGACCAGCGAGCCCGCAACGCGCGGATCGAACACGACCGGCACCTTGCAGGTCTCGACCTTGCGCGGATTGGAACGCGCCACGGTACGCTCGCCGGCGGAACGGCCGACGACTTCCGGCGACAGGAGATCGGCGCCGTGCGGCGCCGAGGTGAAGTCGTAGTCACGCTCCATGCCGGTGCCTTCGCCCGATATCGCGGTCGCCGAAATGCCCTGGCTGGAACGCAAATAAGAACCATGGAAGCCGGTGCTGGTGACGAGCACCATGCCGCCCATGCCGGCGGAGGCGGAGGCGCCGCCGGACTTGGTCACCCCCTTCACGGCGAGCGCGGCAGCCTCGGCTTCGAGCGCGCGGCGCTCGAGCTCGGAGGTCGCGGGCACGTCGGGATCGAGCAGATCGAGATCGGGGAAGTCGCGCGCGAGCAGCGCCGGATCGGCGAGGCCGACATATTTGTCGTCGGGCGCGACGCGCGCCATCGCCACCGCGCGCTCGGCAAGCTTGGTCACGGCATCGCCGCTGACGTCGTTGGTCGAGACCACCGCCTGGCGCTGGCCGACCAGCACGCGCAGGCCGACATCGTCACCCTCGGAGCGTTCCGATTCCTCGACGCGCCCGTCACGCACCTCGACGCCCTGCGAGACGCCGCGCACGGCGACCGCATCGGCCGCATCCGCACCGGCGCGCTTGGCCGCYTCGACTAGCCGCTGCGCGAGATCGGAGAGCGCGGTCTGATCGAACAGGTCGCGATTGGCTTTGGACGAATCCTGGGGCGAAAGCGTCGAGCTTGGTGAAGGGTTCACAAACGAAATCCTGTTGCGGCGGGAGGTTTCGGGGCGATACCGGCCCTGAACACCAGATGTGCCCAATTGGTACGGACTTCAAGCGTTTTCAGCCCGCAAAAAGCTCAGATTCGCRAGTCCGGCGCAACGTCTCGTCAATCATGCGTGCCAAGGTCTTGTCAATCATGAGCGGCGGTGACGCTGGATTAACCAGCCTTTTTAAGTGGTTTCGGAACGGCGCGCGCTAAGGTCCTCGCATCGACCGGGAACATAATCCCGGCGGGGAGAACTAAAGCCGTGAGGCGTCAAACAGCAACAAGCGGGATCGCTCCCGCCGGGTCGGGCCGCAGCTTGCGGCTCGACCCTCTTTCCCTTCCGGTCCGCTTCGATGCGCACGATCCGCGCGCCGACGGATACACCAGACAGATCGAGCTTCATCGCGAGCGTGTCGTGCTGCGCCGTGCCGTCCGCGGCATGCAGATGGCGATCAACGTCCGCGTCAGCGACTTCATCGGCGTTGCGTTGCGCGGCAATGACGAGGCGCAGACCCTCGTCCTCGTGCATCGCGATCCCTCGCTGTCCGTTCCGCTGCTGGTCAGCACCGATGGCGACGAACTCGCCGAGGCCTGGGCGATCTGGAGCGAGCTATTCGCGCTTCCGCAGCTCGACGAAGGTGCCCGCAAGCCCACGCCGCGCCGTCGCCGCGCCAACGCGATCCGCGCCCGCCGTCCGAAATTTTTGATGCGCCGGCGCACCGCCATGACGCGCGAGCTGTCGGTTCATCAGGGCGAACGCGAGATCATCGCAAGGAATTGAACGGCACGCACAGTGCCGTAGGGTGGGCAAAGCGAAAGCGTGCCCACCTTTTTTATCTCAATCCCGGGAAGATGGCGGGCACGGCGCAAGAGCGCCTTTGTCCACCCTACGGGCTACGCCGCCCGCATCACCGCGTCGACCAGCAATCCCGCAAACAGCAGGAAGCCCGCATACTTGTTCGAGAAGAACAGGCGCTTGCAGAGCAAGGGGTCGCTGATATCCAGCCGCACGATCTGCGAGGCCAGATGCACGGCGAACGCCGCAAGCCCGAGCCAGGCCGGCCAGCGCGCATCGCCTGAGGCCAGCGCGACGCCGATCAGCATCACCGCAAGCCCGTAGAACAGGATCAGCGCCTGGTGCGTGTGCGCGCCGAACAGCCGCGCGGTGGACTTGATGCCGATCAGCGCGTCGTCCTCGGCGTCCTGGTGCGCATAGATCGTGTCATAGCCGATCACCCACGAAATCGATCCCGCATAGAGCACCAGCGCGGTCAATTCGATGCGACCAAAGGTGACGGCAAATCCCATCAGCGCGCCCCAGGAGAAGGCGAGGCCGAGCACGATCTGCGGCCACCAGGTGATGCGCTTCATGAAGGGATAGATCGCGACGATCAAAAGCGAGGCAATGCCGGTTAGGACCGCGAAGCGGTTGAATTGCAGCAGCACCACGAGACCGGTCAGTGCCTGCGCGACCATGAAGGCCAGCGCCTGCTTCGTGGTCACCTGGCCCGACGGCAGCGGCCGCGAGCGGGTGCGCTCGACCTTGTCGTCGAGATCGCGGTCGGTGATGTCGTTCCAGGTGCAGCCTGCTCCGCGCATGACGAAGGCGCCGATGAAGAACAGCACGATGGTGAGCGGCAGGCCGCGGACATCATGCGCCATGCCCGCCGCGAGCGCCGCCGACCACCAGCACGGCATCAACAGGAGCCAGGAGCCGATCGGACGATCGAAGCGCGACAGGCGCAAATAAGGCCGCGCCCATTGCGGCGCGAGCGTATCGACCCAGTTGCCGGTGGAATCGGCAACGCGGGCGGATGTGTCACTCATCGGGTGAGGACGTTGCCGTTGAGCGTGTCGAWGGTGCTGCCACCCTTCTTGCCGGCATTGGCCTCAGGCGCCGAGCCAGAACCCAACACCTCGCTCAGCGACGGACCGGCCGGACCGCGCGGCTGGTTCTGCATCTGCTGCGCGACGTTGCAGACCTTCGTCGCCATGGCCTCGGTGTTCTTGTGGCCGTCCTTCATCTGCGCGCTGACCTGCGCCGGAATCCCGCACTTCGAGGCGTTGGCCTCGATGTACTTGATCATCTTGGTCTCAGCCTGGCTGAAATTGCGGATCAGCTTGCAGGCTTCTTCCGGCGCGGCGTGACGATCACTCGCGGCCTTGATCAGCTTGCCGCGCTTCTCGGCTTCCTCGCGCAGCGGCATGAAGGTTTTCATGCAGTCCTCGCCGGGACCGCCTTGCGTCGGCGGGGCGGCGCTGAAGGCACCTGCGCCACCGACGGGCGCGGCGCCGTTGACGGGAAACGATCCTTGGGGCGCTGCACCGACCGAAGCGCTCGGCGCCGAGCCGTTCACGGGCGGAAACGCGGAACTGGTTGGGGCTTGGCCAGGCAGCGGCGCAGGGAAGCCCTGCGCGTGGGCACCCGCGGCGCCCAAGGTGACCATGGCGGCAGTGATCGGAACCATCAAATGACGGATCATCAAGGCAGTCTCTCCGGCAGGAGCTTACGGGGCTTGGCGTCTTCCCAATTGAAGCGCAACCAGCGTGCTCGCGATTTTACGATTCCCGCCGGCCCTTAACAACCCGTCGAATAGGGCAAGAGCGCGGCGCGCCGACGCACCGATTCGGCAATATTTACCC
Source organism: Bradyrhizobium sp. 2TAF36 (assembly GCF_052114925.1). Taxonomy (NCBI): domain Bacteria; kingdom Pseudomonadati; phylum Pseudomonadota; class Alphaproteobacteria; order Hyphomicrobiales; family Nitrobacteraceae; genus Bradyrhizobium; species Bradyrhizobium sp. 2TAF36. The sequence continues at coordinate 54,547 of NZ_JBFRFR010000010.1, forward strand.
CCGAAATGGCGGCTTTCGGTTAATAACGGCGGCAAATTGGACCTTTGAACGATGCCCTCCCACGATTTTCGCGCCCCCCGCCTGTTTGTCGATGTCCCCCTTGCCCAGGACGCCAGGGTTCCGCTCGACCGCGACCAGAGCAATTATCTCGGCAATGTGCTGCGGCTGGCCGCCGGGGCCGAGGTTTTGGCGTTCAATGGCCGCGACGGCGAGTGGCAGGCCGCGATCGAAGGCCGCAAGCGGCCGGACGGCCTCGTCATCCTCCAGCAGGCCCGGCCGCAGGACCGGCTCGCCGACCTCACCTACGTCTTTGCCCCGCTCAAGCATGCCCGGCTGGACTACATGGTCCAGAAGGCCGTCGAAATGGGCGCTGCCACGCTTCAGCCGGTCCTGACCCGCTTCACCCAGGCCTCGCGGGTCAACACCGAGCGGATGCGCGCCAATGTCGTCGAGGCCGCCGAGCAATGCGGCATCCTCAGCATCGCCACGGTCGCCGAGCCGGTGCCGCTGGACCGGTATCTCAGTCAGCGCCCTGCCGACCGGCTGCTCATCTTCTGCGATGAGGCGGCGGAGGTCCAAAACCCCATTCAGAGCCTGCAAGACGCGCGCGAAGCCGGACATGACCAAGGCAGAATTGGCATCGACGCGCTGATCGGCCCCGAAGGCGGCTTTGCCGAAGAAGAGCGCGCCCTGCTGCTGCGGCAGCCGAAAATCCTGCGGCTGGCGCTGGGACCCCGGATCATGCGGGCCGACACGGCCGCGGTGGCGGCGCTGGCGCTGGTGCAGGCAGTGCTGGGCGATTGGGACGGCACCTAACCAAGCGAACCTAACGTCGATTCGCGCGCGGCGGCTCTACAGGTTCGCGCTTCAGATGACCTCTCGCTTCGACCGATGCAGGGTCTCGGACGGCAGCTCTCCGAAAGCCGCCCTGTAGCTCGCTGCGAACTCGCTCAGATGCCAGAAGCCATGGCCGATTGCGCAGGCCTTCACACTGCGACGAGCCGGGCCGGTGCGCAGCTGCTTTCGTACCGACCAGAGGCGCAAGACCCGGCTGTAGCGATGAGGGCTCATGCCGCAGATGGCCTGCGTCGCACTCTGGAGGGTCCGAACGGACACGCCCACCCGCTCTGCCAGTTCGGTCGTTTTGTGCCAGATCGCGAGATCGTGGCGGATCAATCGTTCCATCTCTGCGACGATCCGCTGATAGCTGTCCGTCGTGGAGTGCATGGGCCCGCGCTTCACGTTGGACCGAATGGCAGCATCCATTGCGGCGAACAGGGATTGTTCGACCGCCGTTCGCGACGTCGGCTCGTTCAGGAAGTCTGGATCATGTGCCGCGGTTTCAAGCGTCGTGGAAATCGAGCCATGCAGGGAGGCAAGTACTTCCGATGCCGGACTCAGCAAATGATAGCCGTCATCCAGCTGAGACCAGGGCTCGCGCTCGGGCGGGCTGAAATAGGCGACAGCCCACAAACGCCCCGCCGGCTCATAGACCAGGCAATCGGATCTCCCCTTGAGAACGAGTATGGAGCTGCCAATTGATTGCCCGTTGATGCGGGTGGAGGTCACATGGTCCATCGGCACCGCCACCGCGATGGCGTGCGCCAGATCATAACCGCGGATGATCCGCGGGAAGGTCTTCACCAGAGACAGCGTCAGGACCGGCAGGCTGAGCTGGGCACGCTTGATTGCAGTCGCCCCGGCCGACAGCGGCATGCTGGATGCGCCGACATATCTCTCACTCTCTCCGAAATGATCGATGTCGTACGATCGGAGCTCGAGAGCCGCGGATGGCTTGAGACCCTGGAACGACAGCAAGCCGTCTAATGCTGTTCTTTGCGTTCCATCGCGAGCAGTATCGAGAAGGCTTTGATCCATATCCTGCCGCTTACTTCGCCTTCCTTGTCGATGCAGCGCCCTTGGGGGCACGCAGATCATCCGGCCCGTTGATGCCGGCGCGCTTGAGATCGCGAAGCAGTTTTGTGAGCAGCAGCATATTAGTCTTCTGCAGTTCGTGATTGTTTCCAAACCTGAATGCGTTCTGCTCGGTCACGATGAGCCCGGCCTTGGTTTCGGCGAGAATCTTTCGTCTCTTAAGTCCCGTCACGCGACGGCGAACCGTCTCGAGCGGCAGGCTGAGGAAGCGAGAGAGCGCCGCGCGGGACACCCCTTGCTTGATCGCATCCGGCTCGACCGCGTGAATGCTGGAGAATCTCTCGTCCAGCGACGGATCGTTCATCACATTGATGACGTTCGCGTTGAGAATCGCATGAACGATCAGTAGGTCCAGCGGATCGAATTCGTCGTAGTGCCGGAACAGCTCGCTGATCGAAAACAGCATATAGGCCAGCGTGTGCCGCGAGACCGTCCGGATAGCGTCTGATGCATTGCGCATGAATCGAAACCAACATTCACATTGTAAGCGAAGGCAGCAGCGAACGGGTCATCCGCCATACCCAATATGAGTATGCGACGACTTGCCTGTCCTCCTCAATTTCTCAATGTGACGTTGAGCTTGCGGTTGCTGCATTGAGTCGCATGCGCGGACAAAAATCAGCGACGGGCAATGAGGCTGTCGCGCAGGACGACATGGCCATGGACGACGATGTTGCATCGGACAGGCGGCGACGCGAGGAGCTCGGGCTCATCAAGGCATTTCTCGGCATAAGGGACCCGAGCAGGAGGCAGAGAATTCTCGAGCTTGCCGAGGAGCTCGCAGATCACGCCGCGTCCGAAACCGCAGGGCTTGCCTTCGCCTCGACCGATGCATCGCTTGGCGATGCGCCCAGAGATCTCCCTGGCCAGACTGAGTGAAAACCAAGCCCTTCCCGCCCTAGGTATTAAAATACCCAAAATACCTTCTGACAGATCGCTGCGTTCCGCCTCCAAAGCCGTTAAGCGATTGATCCTTTGGAGGTCGAAACCGCTTTCGCGCCATGCTAAGGCCTGCGCCAATTCGCCTCCCTTCTTTCGCCCTGCCCGGTTCCACCGGGACGATGGACCCCTGTTATGACCGCGACTGCCACCTCAAATGCTGCCGGCTCCGCCGCCTGGGCGGATACGCTGCTCTTGTCGTTCGCGCAGGCCGGCTATGTCAGGGCCGAGCCCGCGATTCTGCAACCGGCCGAGCCGTTCCTGGACCTCTCCGGCGAGGACATCCGCAAGAGCCTGTACCTGACGACGGACCTGTCCGGCGAGGAGCTTTGCCTGCGCCCGGACCTGACCATTCCCGTCGCCCGCGACTACCTCACCTCGAGCCGCGCCGGCCAGCCGGCCGGGTTCAGCTATCTCGGCCCGGTGTTCCGCTACCGCAGCGGCCAGGCCAGCGAGTTTCTTCAGGCCGGCATCGAATCGTTCGGCCGCCAGGACCGCGCTGCGGCCGATGCCGAGATGCTGGCGCTGGCGCTGGAAGCGACCGCGGCCTTCGGTGTCCGCGATGTCGAGATTCGCACCGGCGACGTGGCGCTGTTCAACGCCCTGCTCGATGCGCTCGACCTCTATCCGGTGTGGCGCCGCCGCCTGGTCAAGGATTTCAACCGCAAGATCAGCCTGGAAAAAGATCTGGAGAAGCTGGCGGCCRCGACCACCGCGACCCGCAGCGAATATGAGGGTGTGCTGGCCGCGCTCGCCGGCTCCGACCGCAAGGCTGCGCTCGCCTTCGTCACCGATCTGATGTCGATCGCCGGCACCACCAATGTCGGGGGCCGCACCACGGCCGAGATCGCCGACCGTTTCCTGGAGCAGTCGACGCTGAAGGGCGGCGCGCTGCCGCGCGAGGCGATCGCCGTGCTCAAGCGCTTCCTGTCGATCGCGGGCAATCCCGACGATGCCGTCGCCGAACTCCGCGCGCTCACCACGGACGCGAAGCTCGACCTCAGCGCTGCCGTCGACCAGTTCGAAAGCCGGGTCGGCTTCATGGCCGCGCGCGGCATCGACGTGAAGCAGACGCGCTTTTCGACCGCGTTCGGACGCGGCCTCGACTATTACACCGGCTTCGAATTCGAGCTGCATCACAGGGGCAACGGCGCCGAGCCGCTGGTGGCCGGCGGCCGCTATGACGGGCTGATGACCCAGCTCGGATCGGCCGAGCCGATCCCCGCGGTCGGCTTCTCGGTCTGGGTCGACGCGCTGACCCGGATCGGCCGCAAGGTGGGAGCTTAAGTCATGAGCGCGCCATTCGTCCTGGCCGTTCCCTCCAAGGGCCGCCTGCAGGAAAACACCGAGGCGTTCTTCGCCCGCGCCGGGCTCAAGCTGTCGAAGGCCGGCGGTGCGCGCGACTATCGCGGCACGCTCGCAGGCCTCGACAATGTCGAGGTCGCCTATCTCTCGGCGAGCGAGATTGCTTCGCAACTGTCGCGCGGCTTTGCGCATCTCGGCGTCACCGGCGAAGACCTGGTGCGCGAGAACATCGCGGATGCCGACAAGCGCGTGTCCCTGATCGACGGGCTCGGCTTCGGCTATGCCGACGTCGTCGTCGCGGTGCCGCAGGCGTGGATCGACGTCCGCACCATGGCCGACCTCGACGACGTCACCACCGGCTTCCGCGAGCAGCATCACATGCGGATGCGGGTCGCGACCAAGTTCATCAACCTCACCCGCACCTTCTTCCAGAGCCACGGCATCACCGACTACCGCATCGTCGAAAGCGCGGGCGCGACCGAAGGCGCGCCCGCGGCCGGCAGCGCCGAGCTGATCGTCGACATCACCACGACCGGTGCGACGCTCGCCGCCAACGGCTTGCGGGTGCTCGACGACGGCGTGATCCTGCGCAGCCAGGCCAATCTGGTCGCCTCTAGGGATGCCGACTGGTCGCCGCAGGCGCGGGAGACCGCGCGCGTCATCCTCGATCACATCGCAGCAAGGGCGCGGGCCAACAAATACCGCGAGGTCCGCACCCGCTTCCAGCAATGCGACGCCGCCCTGCTCGGCGAAGCCCACGAGCGCTTCGGCGTCGAGGCCCCGTTCGGAGGGCCGACCTCGTCGGGCATGCTGACGCTGCACTGTCCGCCGGGTCAGCTCTATGCGCTGGCGAGCTTCCTGCGCGAGCATGGCGCCGAGACCGTCTCGGTGGTTTCGCTCGACTATGTGTTCGACCGGGAGAACCCGCTGTTCGCCAAGCTCGAGGCATTCCTGCGGCAGTGAGCCTCAGGTCCGTTCAGCGTAGCGACAGCAAACGGCAGCTACCATATGCTGTTGAGAACCATGGACGCCTCTGGAACCTTGATCAATGACGCTGGGCTCTGACGTTTCCGGCATGACGACCACCGCGGCCAGTGCCGCCGCGAAGGGGTTGTCGATTGTCGTCCCCGTCTACAACGAGGCGGCGGGCCTCGCCGCCCTGCACCAGCGCATCTGCGATCTCGCCAAGACCTTGCAGCAGCGCTATCGCTTGCGTTGCGAAGTCGTCTATGTCGACGACGGCAGCGCGGACGCGACGCTCTCGATCGCCCGGTCGCTGCCGGCCGACGCGGTCGACGTTCAGGTGGTGTCGCTGTCGCGCAATTTCGGCAAGGAAGCCGCGCTGATGGCCGGCCTCGACCATGCCCGGCTCGGCGCCGTGATGTTCATGGACGGCGACGGCCAGCATCCGCCGGCCCTGGTCGAGCAGCTGGTGCGGCACTGGATCGAGGACGGCTATGACGTCGTCTATACCGCCAAGGCGCATCGCGACAACGAGCCCTTCCTGCGCCGCGTCGCCGTGCGCGGGTTCTATTCGCTGATCAATTGGGGCGCGCGCCAAAAGATTCCTGAAGACGCCGGCGACTTCCGCCTGCTGTCGCCGCGCGCGGTCGCAGCGCTCAGGCAGCTGCCGGAGCGTAACCGCTTCTTCAAAGGCCTCGCGAGCTGGATCGGCTTCCGCCAAATCCGCGTCGATTACGAGCCCGCGCCGCGCACCCATGGTGTGACGACCTTCAGCGCCGCGCGCCTGCTCGGTCTTTCGATCGAAGGGGTGACCTCGTTCTCGGTGGCACCGCTGCGCTTCGCCAGCCTGCTCGGCGTCATCCTCGCCGGCGGCGCCTTCCTGTTCGGCCTCTCGATCCTCTGGGAAGTCTGGACCACGGGCAAGCAGGTGCCCGGCTATCCCTCGCTCGTGATCGGCCTGATGACCATCGGCGGCGTGCAGCTCATCATGATCGGCATCGTCGGCGAATATATCGGCAAGATCCTGTCCGAGCTGAAGGCGCGCCCGATCTACTTCGTCGCCGAGCACAGCGAAAAGCATTTCGAGACCGGGAAGGCCGACGACGCCTCGAAGAGGACGGCCGCCGAATGAGCGCGGCCGCGGGCCTGCGGCGGATCTGGCTCTGCGCCGACGATTACGGCATCAGCCCGGGCGTCAATCGCGCCATCCGCGACCTGATCGAACGCGGCCGTCTCAATGCCACCTCGGTGATGATGGTGGGACCGGCGATCGAGCGCGGCGAGATCGAGGCGCTCCAGACGGCGGCGAAAGCGAGCCCGCGCTGCGCGATCGGCTTGCACGTGACCTTGTCGGCGCCGTTCCGGCCGCTCACCATGCATTTCCGACCGCTGGACGGCGACATGTTCATGCCGTTCCCGAAACTGCTGCGCGCCGGCCTTGCACGCCGGCTCGACCGCGAATTCTTTCGCAATGAGGTCAGGGCGCAGCTGGCGGCGTTCGCGGAAGCGTTCGGGCGCGCGCCTGACTTCGTCGACGGCCATCAGCATGTGCAGCTCTATCCGCAGGTGCGCGACGGCTTTGTCGATGCGGTCAGCGAAGCCGCGCCGAAAGCCTGGGTCCGCCAGGGCGGGCGCGACCTGCCGCTCGTGCAGCGGCTGGCCTCACCAAAAGCCATGGTGCTCGATATCCTGAGCGCGCAATTCCGCCGCCGCGCCGCCAGCGCCGGCCTCAGCTTCAATCCCGGCTTTGCCGGCGCCTATGATTTTGCGCGCGAGGCCGATTTCGGCGCGCTGATGCGGCAGTTTCTGGAAGGCCTCCCCGATGGCGGCCTCGTGATGTGCCACCCCGGCTTCGTCGACGATGTCCTCACCGGCCTCGATCCGATGACCGACGTCCGCGAACGCGAGCATGCTTATCTTTCAGGCGATGGGTTTGCGCGCCTGCTGGCCGACAGCGGCGTCACGCTGGGGTGAAACCGGCGGAAAGCAAGCCGCTGGGCAGCTTGTCGCATACCGAAATTTAATCCGGCCGGCACTGTTGGGGCCACAATGGAACCCTACATCTGCCTCGCGCTTGGTTTGAGCGAGGGAGACTGATCATGACGCCGCAGGAACGCCAGCTCGTCGACGAGCTTTTCGACCGGCTTTCGAAACTGGAAAATGCACCGCGGGATCCCGACGCGATCGCCGCGATCTCCGACGGGCTGCGCAAGGCCCCCGGCGCGGTCTACGCACTGGTGCAGACCACGCTATTGCAGGACGAAGCGCTGAAGCGTGCTCATAACCGCATCCAGGAGCTGGAAGCGGCCCATGCGCCCGAGCAGGCGCAGTCCGGCGGCTTCCTCGATACCATGCGCGACTCGCTGTTCGGCGGAGGCCCCTCGCGCGGCTCGGTTCCGAACGTGCCGCCGCGTGACGCGCGGCCGGTCTGGAACACCGGTCAGGCGATGCCGCAGGCACAGCCCGGTTACGGCGCGCCGCCTCCTTATGGACAGGCCTACGGCCAAGGTCCAGGTCAAGCTCCGGGTCAGGGCTATGGCGCTCCGCCGATGGGCGGTGGCGGCGGCTCGTTCCTCGGCACGGCGGCGGCGGCCGCGGCCGGCGTCGTCGGCGGTTCGCTGCTGCTCTCCAGCATCCGCGGCATGATGGGCGGATCGCACCAGCAGGCCTTCGGCGACACCAACGCGCTCGGCGACCGCAGCGCTGGTGGAAGTCCCTGGGGCGGCAGCGACCAGTCCGGCGGCTCGCTCTCGCGCGATGCCGGTCTCAACGACATTGGCTCCAACCGCGACCGCGACGACGGTTCCCGCCAGGGCCTCACCGACCAGGCGTCGAACGACCGGGACAACAACAACGATCAGAACTACGACGACAACGACCACGACAACGGCAATATGGACATAGCCGACGACGACAGCGATTTCGGCGGCGGAGACGATGGCGGCAGCGACTACGCGTGAGGCTGCCCGATCAGCGCGACAAACAAAAACGGCCGCCCGGGAGGCGGCCGTTTTCATGTCGAGCGTCAGACGCTCACATCACCACGACCTTGGTGCCGACATTGACGCGGCCGTAGAGGTCGATGACGTCCTCGTTACGCATGCGGATGCAGCCTGAGGAGACGTTGGTGCCGATGGTCCAGGGCTCGTTGGAGCCGTGGATACGATAGAGCGTCGAGCCCAGATACATCGCGCGCGCGCCGAGCGGATTTTCCGGGCCGCCTTCCATGTGCCGCGGCAGGTCGGGCCGGCGCGCGATCATTTCCGCCGGCGGCGTCCAGTCCGGCCATTCGCGCTTGGCCGTGATCGACTTCACGCCGGACCAGGTGAAGCCGGGACGGCCGACGCCGATTCCGTAGCGCATCGCCCGGCCGTTGCCCTCGACCAGATAGAGGAACTTGTTCGGCGTATCGACCACGATGGTGCCGGCAGTTTCCTTGCCGCTATAGTCGACGGATTGCTTCTCGAATCTCGGATCGAACGGACGCTGGCGCGGATCGACCGCCTCCTGCTGGAGACCTGCGCCTTGCTGATATCCACCCTGCATCTGCGGCTCGCCCATCGGTGGCAGGCGGCGCTGGTCGTAATAGCCGGGCTGCTGCTGATAGACCGGCTGTTGCGGCGCGTAGGCCGGGCCGCGGCCGGGACCGTCACCGAACAGGAACTCGATGAAGCCGCCGCCCATATTCGCATTGGAGGCGACACGCACCGGCGCCGGCTGCACCTGCGGCTGGTAGAGCACCGCGGGCGGATTGTTCGGCACACTATTGTCGAAGGCGCTGGCGCTGTTCGCGCCGGCAATGAAGGTGCAAGCGCTGCCGAGCAGCGCGACAGACATTTTCTTGAACATCGACGTACTCTGTACTGTTTCGTCTAGATCCCATGCGTCGTGCAGAGCCGATGGCTGACCGGCGACCGCGACGTGGTCAATAAAGAGCAAAAGCCGTTTTGTTTGGTAAACGTATCAGCCGTTTCGATTCACCACGTCGCGAGCGAGGGTGCAATTTGRCGATCAGCGTTTATTTTCGATGAACGCCGCAGGCCCATGGTTAATCGCTTCCTTTCGCGCCGTCGCGTGCGGCCGCGCAACAGTTCCCGCTGTGAACCTCGTGTTAAATTGCTTCTGTCTACAAAGACGCGTGAGTGAGGTGGGGGGAGTTCCTGATGGCTATTCACCGCAAACGTTTTCGTGTCGAGGAGGCTATTGTCGGCGAGATGCCCAGCCCCGAAATGATTGAGGAGGCTGCGCCGATGCATAACGAGATCATGGCGGAGCTGCGTGCGATCCGCGCACAGATGGCGAAGGGCACCGTGCCCTTGTCCGGCAGCGCGGCCATGGCGGCGATCGACGCCTCCACCGCCCACGAGCTCTCTGAAGCTCGTACCATGCTCGATACCTACCGGGCGCAGATCGAGCAGTGCGAGAAGCTGAAGGTCGAGCTCGACCTCATCCACGACGCCATCGATCGCACCAAGCGCGAGATCGCGACGCTGCACGGCAAGAGCTTCGACGGCGGCGAAATGGCCAAGGTCAATGGCGAGCTCGGCGCGGTCGTCGGCGGCACCGAGCAGGCGACCCAGCAGATCCTCGAAGCCGCCGAATCGATCGACCAGGCGGCCAGCGCGATGTCCAAGGTGCAATCGGCCGATCAGCAGAAGCGGCTCGCCGACGACATCCAGGAACGCGTCATCTCGATCTTCGAAGCCTGCAACTTCCAGGACCTGACCGGCCAGCGCATCAGCAAGGTCATGACCACGATGAAGTTCATCGAGCAGCACATCAATGCGATGATGGAGATCTGGGGCGGCGTCGACGCGATCAAGGCCCATGTGCCCGCGCCGGCCGACACCCGCAGCGAGGACGAAAAGCTCCTCAACGGCCCCAAGCTCGCCGGCGACGTCGGCCACGCCTCGCAGGACGACATCGACGCGCTGTTCGACTGATCGGGCGCGGCATTACGGAAAAACAAAACGCCGGCGAGAGCCGGCGTTTTTTGTTTTTGGAGCATCCCCTCCACTGTCATCGCCCGGCTTGATGTTCAGCCCGGGACATGACCGGGCGATCCAGTATTCCAGAAACTGCGAGGCTAGAACCGAAAAGCCGCGGCGTACTGGATGCCCCGCCTTCGCGGGGCATGACGAAGTAGAGAGACTACGCCCTTGGCGCGCAGCGGACGTAGACCATGTTGCCGTAGCGGGTGGCGGCGTCCTTGTCGATGAAGCGGGTGATCAGGACGCGGCCGTCGAAGGAGACGATCTCGCGGTCCTGCTCGCCGGGGGTGGGCCCCGCCGGGCCGATGTAGTTCTTGCCGCTGGGCGAGCCCTTCAGCCGCAGCTCCTGCGGCGTCGCCTGGTCGGCGAGATGCATGATCACGCCGCCGGAGGAACCGGCGGTGATCACGTAGGGATTCTTGCACTGCGCCCGGGCCGCGGCCTCGGTGCGGGCACGGTCGGCCGGGTTCTGGAACGAGGCGAGACCCCAGCGGCCGACGATCTCGTCGGCGCGGATGCTCGCCGGCATTTCCGGGCCGGTGCCGGGCTCGGCCTCGGGCGGCGGCGAAGACGACGAGAACGACGGCAGGCTCATACCGCCGCCACAGGCGCCAAGCAGCAGCGCCAGGCAGGAGGCGGCCGCCAGATTGGCAACCGTGCGTGCGTGAGCTGACCTGATCATGACATTCCCCCGAGCAAACCGTCCCCCAAATGAGACCCCGACCGCATCCCTCCTGCAGCCAAGCGCAAAACCGCTGTCGGAGCAATGACGTCCTTTATACGCCAGCGCGACCAATATGTTTCTATAGACACGATCCTATATCCGCCTCACCAATCGCTTAACCACCCTTGCTTGACAGGATCGCGGCCAAGCCATATTTCCGGGCGCACTATTAGCACTCGGAAAGCCCGATTGCTAAGCGCGCCGTTCGATCCTCGGCAAGAGGGTGGACGGACGCCGCCCCTACCCACTTCCATTCCTTCCGAAGCGAGCCTCCAAAGGGAAACGTCATGGCTAAATCCAAATTTCGTCCGCTGCATGACCGTGTCGTGGTCAAACGTATCGACGCCGAGGAAAAGACCAAGGGCGGCATCATCATTCCGGACACCGCCAAGGAAAAGCCGTCCCAGGGCGAGGTCGTCGCCGTCGGCCCCGGCGGCCGCGACGAGGCCGGCAAGCTGATCCCGATCGACCTCAAGGTCGGCGACCGCGTGCTGTTCGGCAAGTGGTCGGGCACCGAGGTCAAGATCGACAACGAAGAGCTCCTGATCATGAAGGAGTCGGACATCATGGGCGTCATGGCCTAAAGCCGCCAGCCTGAACAGCCGCTGAATGTCATGCCCGGATCGCGCGATCCGGGCATTCGGTCATTCCGCAAGCGGCAGACACATCACGAAACACGAGGGATTGAAGAAATGGCTGCCAAAGACGTCAAGTTTTCCGGAGACGCGCGCGAACGCATGCTGCGCGGCGTCGACATTCTCGCCAACGCCGTCAAGGTGACGCTCGGTCCGAAGGGCCGCAACGTCGTCATCGAGAAGAGCTTCGGCGCACCCCGCATCACCAAGGACGGCGTCACCGTCGCCAAGGAGATCGAGCTCGAGGACAAGTTCGAGAACATGGGCGCGCAGATGCTGCGCGAAGTCGCCTCCAAAACCAACGACACCGCGGGTGACGGCACCACCACCGCGACCGTGCTGGCCCAGGCCATCGTGCGCGAAGGCGCCAAGGCTGTTGCCGCCGGCATGAACCCGATGGACCTCAAGCGCGGCATCGACACCGCGGTTACGGCTGTCATCAAGGACATCGAGAAGCGCGCCAAGCCGGTCGCCGCCTCCTCCGAGGTCGCCCAGGTCGGCACCATCTCGGCCAACGGCGATGCCGCCATCGGCAAGATGATCGCCCAGGCGATGCAGAAGGTCGGCAACGAGGGCGTCATCACCGTCGAGGAGAACAAGTCGCTCGACACCGAGGTCGACATCGTCGAGGGCATGAAGTTCGACCGCGGCTATCTGTCGCCCTACTTCGTCACCAACCCCGAGAAGATGACCGCCGAGTTCGAGGACGCCTACATCCTCCTGCACGAGAAGAAGCTGTCCGGCCTGCAGGCCATGCTGCCGGTGCTGGAAGCCGTGGTGCAGTCGGGCAAGCCGCTCGTCATCATCGCCGAGGACGTCGAGGGCGAGGCGCTGGCCACCCTGGTCGTCAACCGCCTCCGTGGCGGCCTCAAGGTCGCCGCCGTCAAGGCGCCGGGCTTCGGCGACCGCCGCAAGGCCATGCTCGAGGACCTCGCGATCCTCACCGGCGGCCAGCTCATCTCCGAGGACCTCGGCATGAAGCTCGAGAACGTCACGGTGAAGATGCTCGGTCGTGCCGGCAAGGTCGTGATCGACAAGGAGAACACCACGATCGTCAAGGGCGCCGGCAAGAAGCCGGAGATCGAGGCCCGCGTCGGCCAGATCAAGGCCCAGATCGAGGAGACCACCTCGGACTACGACCGTGAGAAGCTCCAGGAGCGTCTCGCCAAGCTCGCCGGCGGCGTCGCGGTGATCCGCGTCGGCGGCGCGACCGAGATCGAGGTCAAGGAGAAGAAGGACCGCGTCGAGGACGCGCTCAACGCCACCCGCGCCGCGGTGCAGGAAGGCATCGTCCCCGGCGGCGGCGTCGCGCTGCTGCGGGCCAAGAAGGCGGTGGGCCGTCTCACCAACGCCAATGCCGACGTCCAGGCCGGCATCAACATCGTGCTGAAGGCGCTGGAAGCCCCGATCCGCCAGATCTCCGAGAACGCGGGCGTGGAAGGCTCGATCGTGGTCGGCAAGATCCTGGAGAACAAGTCCGAGACCTTCGGCTTCGACGCCCAGAACGAGGACTATGTCGACATGGTCGAGAAGGGCATCATCGATCCCGCCAAGGTGGTCCGCACCGCGCTGCAGGACGCCTCGTCCGTGGCCGGCCTGCTGGTGACCACCGAGGCCATGGTCGCCGAAACGCCGAAGAAGGAAGCTCCGCCCGCCATGCCGGGCGGCGGCGGCATGGGCGGCTTCTAAGCCTCCGTTCCGTTACAATGTTGCGAAGGCCGCCTCCGGGCGGCCTTCTTTTTTGCCGACCCTGCCCCTTCTGCTTTCCAATTCAACCGGCGGCCAAAACCCACTACGGTGGCGCGCCGATTCGATTGCGCGAGGATTCATCGATGCGTGCGCTTCTGGTTTGTTCGACAGCCCTTTTGGCGGCCCTGCTTGCCGTCTCGCCCGATGTCGCATCGGCCCAGATGAAGCTGTCGCCGAAGGCCACGGCGCCGGGCGGGACGGAGACCCGCTATTTCACCTCGATTGACGGCCTGATGGACGGCAATGCCGACGTGATCCTGAAGGAGACGCGGCAGGGCAAGACGGTGACGGCGGCCGTGCTCGACGTCTGCTATCCCGTCGCAAAGAATTCCGACCGCAAGGACCGCTTCGTCGTCAATCTCCAGGTCGCGGGCCAGAACCTGACGGGCACGACCCAGAGCCTCGGCGAGAAGGCGCCCGTCACCGTCAAGCTGCTGCGCAAACAGTCCGGCGACACGTTCGAGTTCCGCGGCCAGATCGCGATCGGCCAGGCCGTGACCGAGGTCACCTCGCCCGACAATTCCGATCTCAGCGAGAAGGAATTTCAGGACAACCAGACCTCCGACGACGGCATCACGCCGCAGCCGAAGGATTTCACCGACGTCTCTCCGGAAGCGATCGCGGTCAAGGTCAAGCTGGATGCGGCGACCGAGTTCCTGAAGAGCCTGAAGGGCCAGGACGTCGAGGTGACGCTGGCGAGCCTGACCGTCGGCTGCGACGCGCTGCGTGCCGGCGAGCAGACCATCAACATGTCGGTCGATCCGGAACGCGCCGGCGCGCTGCTGGCGAAGTTCAAGGCGATGCCCGGCGTCACCGCGGCGGGCTGGACCGCGGGCATGACCGAGATGGACCGCACCATCCGCTTTCCCGCGGCCGACTGGCGCGACGGCGACAAGATCAGCCGGGACAAGCTCGCCTCAGCCGTCGCCGGCGTGATGAGCCGGACGCTTGCGGCAAAGCAGGTCTCGCACAGCTTCAACCCGGCCACCGGCAAGCTCAAGCTCGTCTTCAAGCGGCCGAACCAGGATTTTCCGGCACTCGAGCTCACCGACACGATCGAGGTTGCAGGCCTCATCTCGCCCGACAAGCCCGGCACGACCGACAAACTGATGCTTTGGATCGGCAGCCCCTCGACCACGACCGCCGATGAGAGCAGCGGCGCCAAGCTCAATCTCTCGGACGACGCTTCGGCCGACGAGGAAGGCGATCAGCCCGACGACAACGGCTCGATCGAAGCGCTCGCGAAAGAGCTGAAAGGCCAGCGCTGGGACGCCGACAAGTCGGTGTGGAAGTAGGCGTAGACACCCACTCTCGCCGTCATCGCCCGGCTTGACCGGGCGATCCAGTACTCCGAGACAGTTGTGGTTGAATCGAGAGGCCGCGGCGTACTGGGTGCCCCGGTCAAGCCGGGGCACGACAGCGATCGCGCCTCAATTCCCCGTCGTGCGAAAGCGCAGCGGCTTGGGACCGATCAGTGTCAGTACGTCGCCCTGACGCTTCCAGGTCTCGACGCTGCTGAGCGACGCGACGAGTTCGTCGTCGGCCTGCGCCCTGGCCGGCGGACAGGAACGGTCCTGGATCTGGCCGGGGACGAAGATCACCGTGTTGCCGGCGACCGAGAACTGGCCCTTGCCACCCTTGCACCAGAGCTCCAGCACGACTTCGCCATTGTCGCCGATCTCGATGTTCGGAATCCGCTTCGAGCCCGGCTGCGGCAGGGCCTCCAGCGTCATCTCGGTACCGAACGGAAAACCGTCCTCGGCACGCGCGAGCGTGGACATCGCGAGCATTGCAACCGCCAAACACGCCATCTGCTTGAGCGAAACCATGAGACCTCTCGACCGACCTGATTTGCGGCACGTTCTATAAGACGGCGGCGCTGTTGAGAAGGTTCGCGGAGGCTAAAGCGCGATGAGATTGGGACGAATCGTCATCGCGCTTCAGGTTGTTGTTTGAGCGTGATCTTTTCGGAAAACCGCTTCGCACTTTTCCGGATCATGCTTTAGATGCAAAAATCCCCGCAAGGCAGCGAAGCCCTGCGGGGATTTGCGTTGAAGCGAGGCGTGACCTGCTACTTCAGCACCATCGCCGTGAACGGCCAGACATAGGCCTGCAACGTCACGAACAGGCCGACCAGGGAGGCCAGCACGATCGAGTGCCAGAACACGAAGCGCAGGATCGTGCCCTCATGGCCGTACCAGTTGGTGGCAGTGGAGGCGACGACGATCGATTGCGCGTCGATCATCTTGCCCATCACGCCGCCGGACGAGTTCSCCGCAGCCATCAGGATCGGCGACAGGCCGAGCTGCTCGGACGTAATCTTCTGCAGATTGCCGAACAGCACGTTGGAAGCGGTGTCCGATCCCGTCAGCGCCACGCCCAACCAGCCGAGCAGCGTGCCGAAGAAGGGATAGAGCACGCCGGTTGCGGCAAAGGCGAGGCCGAGCGTTGCGTCGACGCCGGAGAGCCGCGTGAGCGTACCGATCGCGAGCATCGCCGAGATCGTGATCAGCGAGATCGCGCAGAGCCGGATGGTGCGGCCGTATTGGATCAGCAGCCTGCCGGGACCGACACCCATCAGGAAGCCGGAGATGATCGCGGCAATCAGCATGCCCGTGCCGGTGAAGGACAGGTAGGTGAAGCCGAACACCGCGCTCTCTTTGGTCGGCCCTGGCGCGACCGGCGGCATCTTGTTGATCATCTGATGCAGCTCGGGAACGGGATAGTTCCAGGTGAAGATCGAGTTCGCCCAGGTCTTGAAGCCGCCATTGCCCCAGACCAGCATCACGATGCAGACGATGATCCACGGCAGCAGCGCGCTGAACAGCTCGCTCTGCGTCAGCGGCGTCTTGTCGAGCGGCTTGGCCGCAGCCATGGTGGAGGCCGATTCATCGTTCCCGCGCAGCGCCGGCGACAACCAGAGCTGCCTGGGTTGCCACACCTTCAGGAACAGGATCAGCGCGCCCATCGAGATCAGCGACGCCCCGATGTCGACGATCCAGGGATTGATGAAGTTCGAGATCACGAATTGCGGGACCGCGAACGACACGCCGGTGACGAGGATCGCCGGCCAGACGTCCTTCATGCCCTTCCAACCCGCAAACGCCCACACCACCCAGAACGGCACGATCAGAGAGAAGATCGGCAACTGCCGTCCGACCATCGCGCCGAGGATGTAGGGATCAAGCCCGGTGACCGAGGCAAGACCCTGGATCGGCGTGCCCAGCGCGCCAAAAGCGACCGGCGCGGTATTGGCGATCAGCGACAGGCCGGAGGCCGCGAGCGGCGAGAAGCCGAGCCCGATCAGCACGGCGCCCGTGATGGCGACCGGCGTGCCGAAGCCCGAGGCTCCCTCGAAGAACGCGCCGAAGGAGAACGCGATCAGCAGCAATTGCAGCCGCCGGTCCTCGGTGACGCCGCCGACCGCGCGCTTGAGCAGCTCGAAGCGCCCGGTGGTGACCGTCACCTGGTAGAGGAAGATGACGTTGAGAACGATCCAGCCGATCGGGAAGAAGCCGGTCACGATGCCGAGGATCGAGGCGCGGATCGACATGTTCGCCGGCATGGTGAACACGAAGATCGTGATCAGGTTGGCCACGATCACGGCGATGATTGCAGCAATATGGGCCTGGACGCGACCGCTCGCGATCAGGATCAGCAGCGTGACGACGGGTATTGCCGCCGCGATCGTCGACAGCACCGGGCTGTGCAGCGGGTCATAGACTTGATTCCACATGGTCTTCCTCCCCCACGCCTGTTGCGGCAGGCGGCCCGCGTGGACAGCCGAACCTGCTTGACGCTGGAAGCGATAACCCCCGAGCTGGACGCGAATTCCTCGCGAGTGCGGCGGTTCCCGTCCGCTCACAAGCCCGCGAAGTCCCGGAGGCCCCCACCCCGCGCCGTTGTACCCATGCTAGGGTTGCAAGCTGCGACAAGCCAACGCAAATTGATGAACTTGCGACTTTAGTCTAAGCGCTTTCTGCCGTTGCCACAGCCATTTGGCCTATGGCCGTTGTGCACATCCCCTCAGGAGACAGAGCTCTGTGAAGAACATCAGCGCCACGCTCGCGATCGTCTGGCGAATCGCCGTCCCCTATTTCCGCTCGGAGGACAAGTGGGCAGGCTGCGGCCTGCTCGCCGCCGTGATCGCAATCGAGCTGGCGCTGGTCGCGATCGACGTGCTGGTGAACCAGTGGCAGAACCGGTTCTACAGCGCGCTCCAGAACAGCGACTGGGACGCCTTCGTCACGCAGATCTGGATCTTCATCGGCCTCGCCTTCACCGCGATCGCGCTGGCGGTCTACAAGCTGTACCTGAACCAGTGGCTCCAGATCCGCTGGCGGCAGTGGCTCACCCAACACTATCTCCGCGAATGGCTCGACGGCTCCACGCATTACCGCATGCAGCTCAAGGGCGATGCGGCCGACAACCCTGACCAGCGCATCACCGACGACGTCAAGAACTTCGTCGAGCAGACCCTGACGATCGGACTGGGCCTGCTCTCGGCGATCGTGACGCTGTTCTCCTTCGTGATCATCCTCTGGGGCCTGTCCAACGCCGCGCCGCTGCACCTGTTCGGCACCGATCTCATGATCCCCGGCTAT
The DNA here is from genome assembly GCF_052114925.1 of Bradyrhizobium sp. 2TAF36. NCBI lineage: Bacteria > Pseudomonadati > Pseudomonadota > Alphaproteobacteria > Hyphomicrobiales > Nitrobacteraceae > Bradyrhizobium > Bradyrhizobium sp. 2TAF36. The sequence goes on from NZ_JBFRFR010000010.1 coordinate 72,392, forward strand.
TTGTGCTGGGGCGCGTTGATCTACGCGATCTTCGGCACCGCGCTGACGCACTGGATCGGAGCGCCGCTGGTCAATCTCAATTTCGAGCAACAGCGCTATGAGGCCGACTTTCGCTTCAACCTCGTCCGCGTCCGCGAGAATTCCGAGCAGATCGCGCTGCTCAAGGGCGAGGGCGCCGAACGCGGCGGTCTCTTCCGTCGCTTCGGCTTCGTGATCGGCAACTGGTACGCCATCATGAGCCGGACCAAGCGCCTCACCGCGTTCACGGCGAGCTATCAGCAGGCTGCCGTGATCTTTCCCTACGTGCTGGTGGCGCCAGCCTTCTTCGCCAAGAAGATCCAGCTCGGCGACATGATGCAGACGGCATCGGCCTTCTCGAGCGTCCAGGGTGCGCTGTCGTTCTTCGTGGTGGCCTACCGGGCGCTGGCGGAATGGCGCGCGATCGTCGCCCGTCTCGACGGCTTCGAGATGTCGGTGGCCTCGGCCGCACACCCGCCGACGCATGAGCCGACCATCGGCCTTGCACCATCCGGCAGCACGACGGCGATCGCGCTCAAGCAGCTGCTCGTGAAGCTACCGAACGGTGCGCCTCTGGTCGCAGCCGATGCCTTCACGATCCAACCGGCGGAGCGGGTCTTGGTGACCGGGCCGTCGGGCTCCGGCAAGTCGACGCTTTTCCGGGCCATCGCCGGCGTCTGGCCGTTCGGCACCGGCACCATCGCCATACCCGGGAAATCGAAGCTGATGATGCTACCGCAGCGCCCCTACTTCCCGATCGGCCCGCTAGGCGACGCGGTCATCTACCCGGCAGAACATGGCGCCGTCGCACCGGAGAAAATCCGGGACGCACTCATTGCGGTCGGCATGCCGAAGCTGGCCGAGCGACTCGACGAGGACGGTCATTGGAACAGGACGCTCTCGCTCGGCGAGCAGCAGCGCCTGGGGCTCGCGCGCGCCCTCCTGCACGTGCCGGATTATCTGTTCCTCGACGAGGCCACGGCGTCGCTGGACGAACCATCGGAAGCCCGGCTGTACCGGCTGCTGGCGGAGAAGCTGCCGCAGGCCACCATCGTCTCGATCGGCCACCGCTCGACGCTCGACGCCTTCCACACCCGCAAGGTGGCGTTGGTGAAGGACGGCGAGATCCACGTTCTCGGCAAGGACGGCGAGCCGGCCCAGGCGGAGCCGACCGCGGCGAGCTGAGGTGACACAACCAAGCCTGAGGCTAGCCTCGGTAGGACCTTCGTTGCAGCCACCCTTCGAGACGCCGCCTCCGGCGGGCTCTTCAGGATGAGGTCTGTAATCGCGGCAAGATCCTCGACCCTCATGGCGAGGAGCGCCGCCTGGCGGCGCGTGTCGAACCATGCAGGCCGAGCGCTCTCACAGACGAGCCCAAGCCCAAAGCAAAAGGGCGGCAGATTGCTCTGCCGCCCTCGTTAGGTCGTCTCGGGAAGAAACTTACTTCAGGTTGGTCATCGCCGTCAGGTCGACCGAGAGCTTGGCGACGCCGGCCGCGCTGCACCAGTTGGAGCCGAACGCCGTGGCCGCGTTCGCGCCGCCATTGATCGGCGTCACGAAACCGGGGCTGGAGTTGGTGGCCGAGAAGTCGCTGGTGAAGGCGTTGCAGTTACCCTTCGAGAGGTCGGTGTCGTAGTAGCGCAGATCGAGCGTGAACACCTTGTAGGTGAAGCCGACGCCGACGTTCCAGGTGTTGTAGCTCGGCTCCTTGATGCCGTTGGAGTACAGCGGGTCGCCGGCAATGCCGTAGAAGATGTCGGAGGTGCCGAGCCACTGACGGCCGAATTCACCCGACACATACATGCCGACGCCGCTGGCACCGAACGTGGTGCTCGGCGCGGTCCACTTGGCGGTGATCGAGGCGTAGTTACCCCAGGCGCCGAGGTTCAGGAAGTTCGGCGAATAGTACTCGTTGAAGCCAACGACCCACTGGTCGTTGATGTTGAGATTCAGCTTGGCATAGACTTCGTAGAAGCTTGCGTCCTTCTTGGCGAAGTTGCCGTTGATCGGAAGGCCGATCGCGCCCTGCGAATTGTCGAGGCCGGTGCCGCAATTGCCCTGGGCGAGGGTGCCCTGCGAACCGAAGCAGCTTCCGCCCGGATAGAGGTAGCCCCAGATACCGAAGTCGAAGGCGAACATGCCGAAGGTCGGGCGGATACCGCCGTAGATGTCGACTTCAGCCGCGGCGCGGTTCGGGAACGAGATGCTCTCCGCGGACGCACCGACGTAGAGCTGGAGGTCCTTGTTGACGTTGTAGCGCGGCTCGAAATAGGCGGCGACCGACGGGTTGTGGTTCGACTGAGTAACGCCGCGGAAGATGTAATCGCTCATGATGCCGGCGCCGAAGGCGACATCCCAGGGGTCAAAGGCGGGCGGCGGCGGGGCCTTCAGAGCCTTGACCGGCATGTCTGCCGCGAAAGCCGAACCCGTCACCATTGCCAGCGCCGTTGCCAACAAAGCCACTTTTTTCATTTCGATCCCCATCACCAGTTCTACCCAGTCGGTTTCCCGGAAGCCCCCCGGGCGTACGACGTGTCTGCAAAATTTCGTTACCGCGACAATCTGGATGGGAGGATGCGAACCGTGAAGCAAAAATCACGAGCATCTGCCGACTTTTTAGGCGTTCTGACGATTCTACAGAAGGTTGTCCGCCTGTGTTGCTTCTCGATCACATTATTTTCATTCCAAAGTGCACAGAGCCGCCCGGATTAATACGGGAGCCGCCGGTGCAGTGGTGCCTGTGCCACGAATCGGACTGACGCGAGAAACGACAACCGGGCGGCGACCATTGTGCCGATGCAAAAAGGCCGCAGCATCACCGCYGCGGCCTTCCTGTTGTCGGTCGTTGTCGTCGGGATGGACCCAGCCTTGGCCCTCACCTTGGACCTGACTTGGACCCTAACCGTGGGAGCCCCTCGGGGCCTAACCCTGCCCTTCGGCCGGCGTCGGCTCCGCAGAAGACGAAGGCATCGCCCAGCTTGTCTCGGCGGCGGGCTCCGGAGCCGGAGCCGCCACCGGCGCTGAGGGCTTCGGCGCAGGAGCTGCCTTCGCCTTCTTCGGCGCCGCTTTCTTTGCGGCCTTCTTCGGTGCAGCCGGCTTGGCAGCCTTCTTGGCCGACTTCTTCGCAGCCTTCTTGGCGGCCTTCTTCGGGGCGGCCTTCCTGGCAGATTTCTTCGCAGACTTCTTGGCAGACTTTTTCGCGGACTTCTTGGCTGCCCTCTTCGCGGTCTTCTTCGCCGCTACAGCCTTCTTGGCCTTTTTGGCCTTCTTGCTTTTTTTCTTCTTCGCTTTCGCCATCGTGGTCCTCCTGTTGCCGCCGAACAATGGTCGATCGGGCGTCTTCAGCCGTCACCTCCGGACGAAGGCTAGCTCGAGGCATTCAATGCCGGCCGCGACCCGCCCGTAGCCCAATCGAGAAGCTCAATCGTGTGTACGACCGGAACTGACGTGCCACTGGCAATCTGCACCATGCAGCCGATATTGCCCGCGGCAATCATGTCCGGCTTGACGCTTGCGATGTTGGCGACCTTGCGGTCGCGCAACCGGCCCGCAAGCTCGGGCTGGAGAATGTTGTAGGTCCCCGCCGAGCCGCAACACAAATGGCTCTCCGGCACATCTTTCACCACGAATCCATTCTTGGAAAGCAATTCTTTCGGAAGGCCCGTGATTTTCTGCCCGTGCTGCAACGAACACGCGGAGTGATAGGCGACGACGATATTGTCCTGTCGCGTAGTGGTCGCGAGCTCGAGGCCGGCAACGAATTCGGTGATGTCCTTGGCGAGCGTGGACACCTGCGCTGCATCGGCGGCAAACGCCGTGTCCTCGCGCAGGAGATAGCCGTAGTCCTTGATCACCGTGCCGCAGCCGGAGGCCGTCACCAGGATGGCGTCGAGCCCCTCGCCGGCCGCTTCCTTTCGCCACGCCGCGACGTTGGCGCGGGCCCGCGCCAACGCATCCTGGTCGTTGCCCAGATGGTGGGTCAGCGCGCCGCAGCACTGCTCGTCCCGGACCAGGACAACCTCGATGCCGTGGCGGGTGAGGAGGCTGATGGCGGCCTGGTTGATGCGCGGCGCCAGCACCTGCTGGGCACAGCCTTGCAGCAGCGCGACCCGGCCGCGCTTCTTGCCGAGTGCCGCGAATACGCTGCCGGGGAGCGGGCCGGGCGACGGCAGACGGTTCGGCGCCAGCGCCAGCATCGCCTTGAGGCGCTGGATCAGGCCGGGCGTCGCCGACGGCCGCGGCGTCGGCAGGAATACGGCAAGCGGACGGGCGAGGCGCGCCAGCCACATGCTGGTGCGGAAGAGCTGCGGATTCGGCAGGACAAAGGCCAGCACCTGGCGCAACAGCCGCTCGGTCAGCGGCCGCTGATAGCGCTGCTCGATCCTGACCCGGGCCTGGTCGACGAGGTGCATGTAGTTCACCCCCGAGGGGCAGGTCGTCATGCAGGACAGACACGACAGGCAGCGGTCGACATGCTTGACCACCTCGGCCGTCGGGGTCTGGTCCTTCTCCAGCATCTCCTTGATCAGGTAGATGCGGCCGCGCGGGCTATCGAGCTCGTCGCCGAGCAGCACATAGGTCGGACAGGTTGCAGTGCAGAAGCCGCAATGGACGCAGGCGCGCAGGATCTTGTCGGCTTCCGCGATGTCGGGGTCGGCGAGCTGCGCCAGTGAGAATTCGGTCTTCATGCCGCAGCGCCCCGCGTCAGCCGCCCCCGGTTGAGAATGGTTTTCGGATCGAAACTGGCGCGGACCCGATCGCTCAGCGCGGCAATGCCGGGCGCCTGCGGATGGAATACGTCGACACCGCGCCTGACGTCCTCGGCCGCCCGGATCAGCGTGGCGTGCCCGCCCACAGCATCCGCACGCTGGCGCACGGCCGGGGCATGCGCGTCAGCCTTCGGCGGCAGCGCGGCCCAGATCAGGCCGCCGCCCCAATCGTAGATGATGTCGCCGCCGGTCTCGCGCGCCAGCTGGGTCCCGAGCACCGCGCCGGAAGCCGGCGGACAAACGATCCGCCACACCGGCCAGGCCCCAACTGCACCGCCGGCCGCGAACGGCAGGACGTCGCGGATCGTGGCCCACAATGCGGCGGAGGCCACATCCTCGACCAGCGTCGCGGTTCCGAACGGCGCCAGCAATTCGCGCAGCGAGCCGGCGCGGTGCGCGGCGGACGCCGTGATGCCCTCGAGCCGCAGCACGGTTAGCGCTTCGCCCTGGCTGGCGATGTCGCCCAGCCCGTCGGTCTTCGCCCGGAAGGCCGATTTCGGCAGATGCGCGGCGGCGGAGACGTCGAAGGGCGAGCCGAGCGCCGCGGTCATCGCCTTGTTGGCGACGGCATCGTCGAGCCCGCGCAGCAGCAGCGTCCGCTCCGCTTCGGGCTTCGGCATCACCTTGAGCGTCACCTCGGTCATTACCGACAGCGTGCCCCAGGACCCCGCCAGCAGCTTGCAGAGGTCGTAGCCGGTGACGTTCTTCACCACCTTGCCGCCGGTCTTGAAGCTGTCGCCGAAACCGGAGACGGCGTGCGCCCCGAGCAGGTGATCGCGCGCCCCGCCCGCCTTGATCCGCCGCGGACCGGCGAGACCGGCCGCGATCATGCCGCCGATGGTACCCAACGCGGGCGTGCCGAGCAGCGGCGCGGTGTTCATCGGCTCGAAGGCGAATTGCTGGTTCTTGGCGTCGATCAGCGACAGCACGTCGGCCAGCGGGGCGCCGGCCTGGAGCGTGACGATCAGCTCGTTGGGTTCGTAGGAGGTGACGGCATTCAGCGCGGAGAGGTCGAGCACGGCGTTGGTCGCCATTGTGTGGCCAATGCTGCGCTTGCTGCCATGACCGATGATCTCGAGCGGCTGCTCGTTGGCAATCGCCGCGCGCACCACCTCTTCGACGTCTTTGGCGTCTCTGACCCTGAGCGTATCCACGGGAAAAGGCGGTAGCGAAATTCGCCGCCAAAATCAAATGCGGCGTGACGCCGGCGATCAGCGCCGGTGCAGTCGGGGATCCGGCACGGGCGACCACGACGCTTCGATCATGATCGAAGCGTTCACGACATCGACACTTCGACCAGCGGCGAACCAAAGCCGGCAGGCCCTCGCTACAAGCTTGCGCCGATCGCGATCGAGGCCAACCGATGGAGACAAGCATGCGATCGACACATCAGCGGCTGGTGCCGCGCGTCCACGAAGCGTTCAGCCGCAGGTCGGTGATCCGGGCCTTCGGAGCCGTCCTGGCGATCTATCTCTCGCCATGGGCGGCGGCGTCATCTCAAGCCCAGCAGCAAGGAGCAAGGACCATGAACCACTATGCCACGCAGAAATCCCTCAGCGACGCCGTCGACGGCGGCGGCCTGCTCGTCGTCGCGCAATGGGAGGCCAAGCCCGGCGAGGCCGACAAGGTCGCCGCGATCCTCGACCGCTTCCTGCCGGAGGCGCAGCGCGAGGAGGGCGTCAAGCTGTTCCTGATCTCGCGCGCCAGGGACAATCCGGCCCAGTTCCTGTTCTACGAGCTGTTCCGCGACGAGGCCGCGTTCAAAGCGCACCAGGAGAGCGCGCATTTCAAGACCTGCATCGCCGGCGAAGCCCTGCCGCTGCTGGCGAAGCGCGAACGGGCTCAATACGCACTCATGTAAACACCAGCTCGTATGCCGCGGTTCGATCTGGACCGCGGCATACGACTATATGATCGCGCGCAGCGGCGATCTGCGCAGGATCAGTGCCGAGACGGCCAAGCTGCCGATCGCGGCCAACATGGTCAGCAGGAGCGCCTTCGTGAGTGCGAAGAGCGGCAGTGCGTGCAGAAGCAGGGCAAAGCCGACCAGGATCGGCGGATGGATCAGGTAGACGCCGAAGGCGTTGTCCGAGAGCCATTTGGCGACCGGCCCTTGCGCGTCGAAATAGCGGCGGTAGACGGCCAGCATCAAGAGACCCATGCCGACGCAGACCAGCGCCTCCCACAGGCACTTCCCGGCACTGACGACGTTGAAGCCGCCTGCATAGAGCGCGGTGTCCCCCTGCAGGCCTCCCCCGAACAGCACGAGCGCTGCAAACAGCGGCACAGAGAGCGACAGCGCGAGCAGTCCCCAGCGGATACAGGAGCGCTCGGCAAGCCCAACCATCCAATTGCTGCGATAGCCGACGGCGCCGGCTGCGAACATGAGAGCGTATTGCGGAGATCGCCGGGGTGAACGTTGAGCACGGAGGTATCGGCGTGGATGGCGATGCGAACGGCGAAGGTGAACGCCGCCATGGCCGCAACGAACAGAACAATCCCCGTGCCGCACAGCGCAACCTCGGGCTCCCGCCATCCGGTCTGGCGGATCAGGCCATAGAGGAGCGAGACCAGCAGCAGCACCGCGCAAAACCACATCGGTCCCGTCTCGGAAAGCCATTCGCCGTCCATCAGATGGGTCAGCCATTGATGGCCGAAACCGCCCTTGCCCCAAGTCCATGACAGAAAATACTGCGTCAGCGGGCCGATCACCAACATGTAGAGCAAAGTCGGCAAGCCGAGCCTGATCAGCCGATCACGCGCAAATTTCGAAAGTCCTTTCCGATCGAAGGCGCCGACGGCGAAATAGCCGGCGATGAAGAACAGCGCGGCCATGAAGAAGGCCTGGAGGAAGCTCTGATAGATGCCGAAGAAGAGGGCCGTGCCGAAGCCGGTCTCCCGCCGGTCGACATAGTACCAATTGCCGAACGGACTGTAGGTGTCGGCTGCGTGCATGCTCAGCACGAGAATGATCATCGACCAGCGGATGTTGTCGATGAACAGCAGGCGCGACTTCGCCAGCGGCCTGCCCGGCGCTTCTTTCGTCACACTGATCCGAACGTCCGCCATGTCGCCGCCATGCCGGGTATCGACCGTCAGAACCGCGGAATGTCCGGAAACGCCACCTTCCCGGYGTGCACATGCATGCGGCCGAGCTCGGCGCAGCGATGCAGGGTCGGAAACACCTTTCCGGGATTGAGCAGGCCCTGCGCGTCAAAAGCGCATTTCAGGCGCTGCTGCTGGTTGAGGTCGATCTCGGTGAACATCTCCGGCATCAGGTCGCGCTTCTCGATGCCGACGCCGTGCTCGCCGGTGAGCACGCCGCCGAACTCGACGCAGGCGCGCAGGATGTCGGCGCCGAAGGCCTCGGCGCGCTCGATCTCGCCGGGCTTGTTGGCATCGTAGAGGATCAGCGGATGCAGATTGCCGTCGCCGGCGTGGAACACATTGGCGCAGCCGAGCTGGTACTTTTCCGACAGTTCGCGGATGCGGGCGAGCGCCTTCGGCAGCGCGCCGCGCGGGATCGTGCCGTCCATGCAGAGATAATCGGGCGAGATGCGGCCAACGGCCGGAAACGCCGCTTTGCGGCCGGCCCAGAACAAATTGCGCTCGGCCTCGGAGGTCGAGATCTGGCAGGTGGTCGAGCCGCAAGCATTCGCAATGGTCTCGACGCGCGTGATCAGCTCGTCGACCTCGATCTTGGGACCGTCGAGCTCGATGATGAGCAGCGCTTCGACGTCGAGCGGATAGCCGGCATGAACGAAGGCCTCGGCGGCGTGGATCGCCGGCTTGTCCATCATCTCCATGCCGCCGGGAATGATGCCGGCGCCGATGATGCGCGCCACGCATTCGCCGGCCGCCTCAACCTGCGCGAAGCCGACCATCAGCGCCCGCGCCGTCTCCGGCTTTTGCAGGATGCGCACCGTGATCTCGGTGATGACCCCGAGCAGACCTTCCGAGCCGGTGATGACGCCCATCAGGTCGTAGCCGGTGTTCTCCGCCGACTTGCCGCCGATGCGCAGGATCTCGCCGCTCATCAGGACAATCTCGCAACCGAGCACGTTGTTGGTGGTCATGCCGTATTTCAGGCAGTGCACGCCGCCGGAATTCTCCGCGACATTGCCGCCGATCGAGCAGGCGATCTGCGAGGACGGATCGGGGGCGTAGTAGAAGCCGGCATGCGCGACCGCCTGGCTGATGGCGAGATTGGTGACGCCGGGCTCGGTGACGACGACGCGGTTGTCGAAATCGATCTCGCGGATCCGCTTGAACTTGCCGAGCCCGAGCAGCACGCCATCTTCCAGCGGCAGCGCGCCCCCGGACAGCGAAGTGCCGGAGCCGCGCGGAACCACCTTGATCCCCTGCCCGGCACAATATTTCAGGACGAGCGAGACCTGCTCGGTGGTGTCGGGCAGCACCACGACCATCGGCGGCTGCCGATAGGCCGTCAGCCCGTCGGATTCGTAGGCCCGCATCTCGGAGGCGCTGTCGATCACGCCCTCGCCGGGCACGATTGCGCGCAATGCAGCCACGATCTCAGCGCGGCGCGCCAGCACGGCCTGGTCGCTCGCGGGCATCATGATGGCCATAACATATCCTTCCGACTCGTAGCCCACGATCAAATTATCGCGGCAAATCAACCACGTCCGCGCCTGTTTGGGTAGGCCATCCGAAAGTCGGAGCGGCCATCTTCGGCGAGTTCGCTCTGGGACAAGTAGGGCAGCATGAAACCTGTCATGGTTTCGCGGCTTGTCCAAGCCGGGCGGGCCTGCCAAAACCGGCGGGTCCGTCGTTTGCCGACCAGGCAAGACCGACCAGCCTAGACCCACCAGGGAAGAGACGAAGAGCACCCGATGACAAAACTGACTTTTGGCGCACTGATGATCCTCACCGTGACTGCCACCGCACCCGCCGCGATGGCGCAGGATGTTGCGGCCGGCAAATCGTCGTTCAACAAATGCCTGGCCTGCCACGCCATCGGCGAAGGCGCCAAGAACAAGGTCGGCCCCGAGCTCAACGGCCTCAACGGCCGCAAGTCAGGCACCGCACCGGACTACAATTATTCGGATGCGAACAAGAATTCCGGCATCACCTGGGATGAAGCCACGTTCAAGGAATACATCAAGGACCCCAAGGCCAAGATCCCCGGCACCAAGATGGCGTTCGCGGGCATCAAGAACGAGAACGAGATCAACAATCTCTGGGCCTTCGTCGCGCAGTTCGACAAGGACGGGAAAATCAAGCAGTAAGCGCGTGAACGGCGGCCGCCCGAGCTTCGGTTCTGATTGAGTCAGAACCGAAGCTCGGGCTTCTTGTTTCGACGCGTTTTCTTCACGCGAACCGGTATCCACTTCGCTCGAAAACGCCTTAATCGGCGGCCGCCTGCGCAGGGACGATTTTCCCGATCATCGTCTCGATTTCCGTCTTCACCAGATCCGGCACAGCGTTCTGCACCATGTGGCCGAGATCGGGCAGCACGATCAGCTTTGCACCCGGCACCATCGCGGCGAAGGGACGCGCGTGGATGGCGGTCTTCACCGTCTTGTCGGGCTCGCCGGCGATGATCGTGACCGGCGCCTTGATCTCGCCATAACGCGCAGCCTGCGCCGTCACCGCTTCCTTCAGCGTCACCAAATCATAGGCATTGGCGATGAACTCGCGCGGGCGCAGCAGCAGCGGCGTCGCGGAGTCCTGCACGAAACCATCCGGCATGGTCTGCGGCAGGAAGACGCTGCGCGCGCCGGCCTCGGCAACGAAATACCCCATCGGCAGCGTGATGGTATAGGCGAGCAGCCGGCCGATCACCGGCGTTGCGATGATCTCGTTGTAGCGGCCGACGCCGCCGCGCCAGGGATGGGTCACCGGCGCCAGCATGACGAGACCGGCGACGCGGCCGGGATGATCGAGCGCGATCCGCGCGCCGAGCGCACCGCTCCAGGAATGCACGACGAAGACCGCGCGATCGATCCCGAGCTTACGAAGCGCCTCGTCAATCATCCGGGCCTGGATCTCTGGCGTCGAATCCTGCCGCCGCATCCGCGTGCTCCAGCCGTGACCGGGACGGTCGATCAGGATGACGCGATGGTCTTTGGCAAGGAGGTCGCCGAGCGGACGCCGCATCGCTTCGAGATTGGAGCTCGCGCCGTGCAGCATCACGATCGGCATGCCTGAACCGCGCGGACCGATATCGACGACGTGAAGCACAGCGCCGTCGACCTCGACCATCCGGCCCTGGGGCGGAAAGGCGCGTTGCACGGCGAGGACGCCGGCCTGCGTGGCCAGCGCCAGCAGAACCAGCGCGGTCACGACTGACATCACAATCATGGGGAGAATCCGGGCGATCCAGGGCACCTGGCAGTTACGAGACTAGCGGGCGGCAGTTTCGCGCCGTGAGATCCCGCGCTCCACTTGAAATGCCGGGGCTGTGGATATGTGCATAATTCCAGCAGGAAAAAACGCAATAAAATCAATGGAATTCCTCGCAGCGCGCAAGCCTCGGGCCAGCTTCATGCAGTCGTCATCGCGGCTTCCATATAATCGCCACGGTCGGTTCCGCCATCTAGGCGCGGGTGGGCGCCGATCCTCCTCGCAAACTCCAAGGGGATGCGGGAAAGGCCGGCAGGATTTGTCCTGATTTGAACCGGAGAATGTCGATGAGCTTCAGATCCAAAGACACTGCGATCGACGAGATCGTGGCGAGCTGCAACGGTGACCTGCGCGGTGCAGTGCGGGCACTGCTTCTGATCAACGAGCATCTCGAGACGGAGCTTGCAAAGGCTTACGCCGCGGCCGCCGATCACGGCCTTGTCGAGCGCGCCGGTAGCGTCCTGCACTAAGTGCAGGCTAGTTCGTTCCGTCCTCGTCCTTTTCCTCGTCGGGTGTGACCGCAGGGCAGGCGCGGATCGTCGAACGGGCAAGCTTGGCATCGGCCCTGGATTTGTAGGGACCGTCGCCGAACCAGATGTCGCCGATGATCACGGGATTGCTGGTTACGATGTTGCATTTGCCGGTGGCGCGATTGCCGACCACCCAGAACAAGCCGTCGGCGAGGCTCACCGAGCCCGACGCGAGCAGCAATACACCTGCAAAGATCAAACGCTTCATGGCCGTGCTCCTGCCATGCAGGTAGGCCTGCGCGCGCTTCAACAATACCCCTGAGAACGCCGCACGTGTGATCGTGGTTAATCCGCGCACGCTGCAATCACTCGGGAAATGATCAACTTGTCCGCTAGATGTCGCGGCCTTCGACCTTCTCGGTCAGCGCCTTGACCTGCTCGGGGATCTTCTCGAGGTGCGGATTGACGGCCAGCGCCTTGCGGTAGGCCTCGAGCGCACGTTTCTCGTCACCGACCTCCTGCATGATCATGCCGAGGCCTGCGAGTGCGCCGAAATGGCGAGGCTCCCGGATCAACACCTCGCGGATGTCGGCAAGCGAGCGGCCGTAGTCATTCTGCATGTAGTAGAGCGTGGCGCGCCGGTTCCAGGCCTCGATGTAGTCGGGCCTGAGCTTGATGACCGAATCCAGCAGCTTGATCGCGATGTCGATCTTCTGCGCGTCGACCGCGGTCTTGGCCCGCGCCATCAACAGCGATGCGGTGTCGCTCGGGGTCTGGATCCAGATCGCCCAGATCYGCGCCTCGACATGCTTGGCGCTGGCCTCGTCGGGCGCGGCCTTGAGCGCGCCGAACAGGAAATCGAGATTCTTGCTGCGGTCGACCTTGGGCAGCTTGGCCGGCGCCTCCGGCAGCTTCTTCTGTTCCTTGCCGGGAGGGGCAGGCAGCTCTTTCTGCGCCAGGGCTGGCGTGGCGCCCAGCACAAGGGCCAGACACAGGGTGCGTGCGAAAGGGAAGCTCACTGCCAGGAATCTCACTGCCATGCGCAAAGTCTAAACGCGCAAAGCCGCCCTTGCAAAGCAAAGGCGGCGTCAAACTCGTGTGAGCCGTGGTCTTGCGGGGCGCGCGGAGGCGACCGCGAGGGCAATATCAGCCCTGGCGAGCCTTGAAGCGGCGCTGCACCTTGTTGATCACATAGACTCGGCCCTTGCGGCGGACCAGGCGGTTGGCGCGATGGCGACCGCGCAGCGATTTCAGCGAGTTACGGACCTTCATGGCAGAATCCTGAACGTTCGAAAGGCCGTGTTCGGCACTACCGTTTCGGCACGCGCGAATGTGGCAAAATGAGATCTTTCCCGCTGGCGGACCGACCGCCCGGGACGGGGCGGTTCTTAAGGCATGGGAGGACCGGATGTCAATGTTAACTGCCCGGTTCCGGGCCAGCAAATTCTGGAAAACAACCCCATGCAAAGTAGAAAGCAAAGTAGAAACGGCCGGATCGGCCCGATCTACGCATTTGTCGACTAGGGGCTTCGCTTCGACGACGTGCCTTGCCAAATTCGTTATATCATATAATCAATTCGTCAACCCGTCGGGAGGAAACCAATGCCGAAGCTGAAGCTGCCCAACATCGACGATGTCGTCGCCATCGACATCCACACCCACGCCGAGGAGCCCTGCGGCACCCATCCCGACGACGGCTATGACGATTTCCAGGCGCAGATGGCGGACTACTTCAAGTCGCCGCACAAGCATCCGCCGACCGTGCCGGAGACCGCGGCCTACTACCGCTCCAAGAACATCGCCGCGGTGATCTTTCCGGTCGATGCCGAGCGCGAGACCGGCTTCCGCCGCTACAAAAATGAGGAGATGCTGGAGATCGCCTCCGACCATCTCGACGTCCTCATTCCCTTCGTCTCGATCGACCCGCACAAGGGCAAGCTCGGTGTGCGCGAGGCGCGCAAGCTGATCGAGGAATACGGCGTGCGCGGCTTCAAATTCCATCCGACCATGCAGGGCTTCTACGCCAACGACCGCATGGCCTATCCGCTCTACGAAGAGATCAACAATGGCGGCGCGATCGCGCTATTCCACACCGGCCAGACCGGCGTCGGCTCGGGCATGCCCGGCGGGATGGGCATGCGGCTGAAATATTCGAACCCGATGTACATGGACGACGTCGCGGCAGATTTCCCCGACCTCAAGATCATCCTCGCCCATCCCTCCTTCCCCTGGCAGGAGGAAGCGCTGTCGGTCGCGACCCACAAGCCGAACGTCTACATCGACCTCTCGGGCTGGTCGCCAAAGTATTTCCCGCCGATCCTGGTGCGCTACATCAACTCGATCCTTCAGGACAAGATGCTGTTCGGCTCGGACTGGCCGGTGATCACGCCGGACCGCTGGCTGTCGGACTTCGCCAAGATCGAGATCCGCGACGAGATCCGGCCGAAGGTACTGAAGGCCAACGCGCGCAGGCTGCTGGGGATCTAGCCGCGTACTCATCGCCACGGCGCATTGAGGGCTTCGACCGGTTGCCGAAGCCCTCACGCTCAGGCGCTCAAGGCCTCGCTGAGGCGGGCAAGGCGGCCCTAAAACTCCAGCTTGTCGCGTATAGCGTCGATTCCGGCCCTGGCGCAGGCTTCGTCAGCATCACCGCCGGGCGCCCCAGACACACCGACGGCTCCGACCAGTGAACCGCCCGCTTCGACAATCAATCCGCCACCTATAATGACCGTGCCGGGGAGATTGCGGATACCGGCCTGCAGCATGCCAGGTTGGCTGACGGCATTCAGTTCGGTGGTGCTGGTACGGAATGTTGCTGCGGTCCACGCCTTGCCCGAGGCCGTTGAAACGGTGTGAGCACCTGCGAACCTGTCACGAAGGATCACCTGTGTCCCCCCGAAGCGATCGACGACCGCGACGGCGACCTGGTACCCGCGTGATCGGCAATCACCAAGCGATGCCCGGGCCAGATCAAGCGCCAGCTCGGGACTCAGGGATTTGTAGGTCGCGAGCGGCTCCTGCGCCATTGCCGGGTGCGCGAGCATCAACAGGACGGTGGCCGCAAGCAGGGTTCGAGCGAGCATGGTTTCTCCGACGTGAGAGGGTCGACGCCGATGTTAACCTAGTTCAGCGCACCGTATGTCAGGTCGTCGAATACGGTGACACTGTCGGCCTTGGTCCACAAGCCGATCATGCCGGCGTCCCTGATCGATTCGTCCTCGACCTCGAACATCGGCTTGCCGTCATACGTCACCTTGAATAGCTTTCCCGCGAATTCGCAACGTAGGGAATGCCATTGACCTGACGGCACCGATACCTTGACGCCATAGCCGCCTTTCCGGCCGACAATATCGAGCGCGCTGCGAACACCCTTGATCGTCTTGTAGAGCACAACATTGTCTTCAAGCGCGTTGGCCCGCACGACATAGTAATTGTCGGCATCCTTTGCGCGCCAGACAATACCGGCCGCACGATCCTCGGAGCCTGCGATCGCCTTGAACTTGACCTCGACGAACCCGTCCAGGATGCTGGTGCCGCTCCTGAGCGCCACTGGAAACGTCGCCTGACCGGATTGTTTCAGGACGTTCGGCTTGCTTGGCGCCGTCGACTCCACCTCGACCGTCCATTTGGGCTGGCCACGACCCGTCATCGTCAGCGTCCAGCCTTCGGGCGCTGCGCCGGTTGCTGCGTTGTCAAAATTTACAGTTTCTGCCATCGCGTTTCCTTCAACCAACAATAGGAACAACGCCGCCCCTAAGAGCGCTACGCTCGTTTTTTGCACGACGTCTAAGCTTCCCGCCTGTATTGATCGTACAGTGTTGCAGCGTTGTCCCATTTGATCGCTTCCATGTAGATGTCGACATACTTCGCGGCCGCCGCGCCATAATCCATGTGATAAGCGTGCTCATACATGTCGAGCACCAGTACTGGGCGTCCGCCGGCCAGCGTCGTCGTGTGGTCGGCGGCCCACTGATTGACCAGCCGCTTGTCGCGCGGCGAGTAAGAAAGAATCACCCAGCCGGAGCCGCCGCCTTCGGCCTTGCCCACGGCGGAGAACTCCGCGCGCCACCGCTCCATGCTGCCGAAATCGCGCGCGATCGCGTCGGCAAGTGGTGTGCTCGGCTTGCCGGCACCGCCGAGCCCGTCGAAATAGATTTCGTGGAGGATCATCGAGTTTGACGCGACGAGTTCCTCGCGCTTCAGGCCGTTGATGACGAAGTTCGGAGCTTTCGCGAAGTCGAGCTCGGCGAGTTGCGTTCCGATCGCGTTGAGTCGCTTTACGGCACCGACATAGTTGTTCTCGTAGTGGCTGACGAGCACCTTCTCCGAGATGCCGGCAATGGATTTCGGATCGAACGGCATCGGCTTGGGCTGGTATGTCATTGGCCTGGCTCCTGTTGGCTGATTGGCTTGCGCAAGGGCTTGCGTCCCCGCGAGTATTGCGGTCGATGCCGCGGCGGCCCCCACGCACCTGATGAAGTCTCGGCGGTCGGTATTCGTCGTCATGGAGCCCTCCACGTCATCGTCGTCCCCGACTTGCCCCGTGTGCTCGCTAGCTCTTGGTGCTCGCCGTCTTGTCGAGTGCGCAAATAGACCGCGCGGTCCTTGTCGATACGGACATCGACGAGGGTCGGCGCGCTGGCGGCACCAATTGACGGGACAATTTCTCTGATGAGATCGAGATGAAAGAAGACATGCGGCGTCCTTGGTGACCAGGACGCGATACTTGGGCATGTCGCCTCGCGGGGAGATCGCAAATCCCCGTACCCTGAATTAAACGCCTGCCGGCGGCAGTGTCAATCTGCTGCGCGAGGTCGACGGGGTGACGATTGTTTGAAGAAGGTTCCGACCTTGTCGAGTACCGGGCCGTTTCGGTATTGTCCGTGCGCCACCGCAAAGTCCCAAAGGAGCGAGCCATGAGCATCAAGGCCGTCGTCTTCGACGCTTACGGAACGCTCTACGACATCCAGTCCGTCGCAGAGATCACCGAGGATGCTTTTCCGGGCTATGGCGAGATCATCACGCAGGTCTGGCGGATCAAGCAGCTCGAATACACCTGGTTGCGCTCGCTGATGCGGCGCTACCAGGATTTTGCCGCCGTCACGCGCGACTCGCTCGCCTATACGCTGCGCCTGCTCGGCCTCGCCTATGAAGGCGAAGCGTTCGAGCGGGTGATCGAGAAATATCTGGATCTCGATCTCTATCCGGATGCAGCCGCCGCGCTTGCGGCGCTGAAGCCGCGAAAACTCGCCATCCTCTCGAATGGCAGTCCGGACATGCTGAATGCGCTCGTGCGCAATTCCGGGCTCGACCGTCTGCTCGATGCCACCATCAGCGTGGATGCGAAGAAGGTCTTCAAGCCGTCTCCAGAGGCCTACACGCTGATCGGCGAGGTGTTCGGCACCAGGCCGGATGAGGTTCTGTTCGTCTCGTCCAATCCCTGGGATGTCGCGGGCGCGAAGTCGTTCGGACTGAACGTCGCCTGGATCGAACGTGTGACGCCCGAGGCGATGGCGCTGGCTTGCGTCGAGAACGAACTCGTGGCACCGCTGACGATGTATAAGGCGATCCGGACCCAGATGGACGAGCTAGGGTTCGCGCCGGATCATCGTGTCCGCGCGCTCTCGGAACTGCCAACGGTCGCCTAAGCATCGCCGCCCGCCCATGAGTCTGGAATGAGCTGTTTGGAATGAGCCTTCAATCCGTTCGCGCCTTCTTCGCCGAGAAAGCCCCCGACATCTCCGTCATCGAATCCCCGATCAGCTCGGCCACGGTGCCGCTGGCCGCCGAAGCCTATGGCGTCGAGCCCGGCCGGATCGCCAAGACCCTGTCGTTGCGCATCGGCGAGCGTGTGATCCTGATCGTTGCCGCCGGCACCTCGCGCATGGACAACAAGAAGGTCAAGGCTGCGTTCGGCGGCAAGCCGAAGATGCTGGGGCTGGAGGAGGTTGCCGAGATCACCGGCCACGAGGTCGGCGGCGTCTGCCCGTTCGGACTGAAGTCACCGCTGCCGATTTATTGCGATGTGTCGCTGAAGRCGTTCGACGTGGTGGTGCCGGCCGCAGGCTCGACCCACAGCGCCGTGCGCATCACGCCCGAGCGGATGGCGGAGCTCACCGCGGCCGAATGGGTCGACGTCTGCGAGCACAGGCCTTAAGGCGGCTCCGGCCTGTCCTCGTGAACCACGGCGCGGAGGGCGACCTCACGCCAGGTCGGTTTTGGCACCTGGCTGGCTGCATTCGTTGCACGAGTATGACGGTTTCGGGACTGGACGACCGGTCGTTGAGCCGCGATGGGGCCAGATGCGATGCCTGATGCAATTGCCGGTCAGGGAGGCTACCATATGGACCATGACCGACGACAAGGTGAAACGACGATTGACCACCGTCCTGTGCGCTGACGTGCAGGGCTATTCTCGCCTCATGGAGGCAGACGAGACCGGAACGTTGGAGACGCTGCGCCGCTACCGCACTGCCTTTGCGGGACTGGTGGAGCGTCATGACGGCCGGATCGTGAATACCTGGGGCGATGCTGTGATCGCCGAGTTCGCCAGCGTCGTCGAGGCCGTGCAATGTGCGGTCGAAATTCGGAAACTGGCGCGCGATGGATTGACAGCAGGCACGAGCCATCCACCTGGATGGGCTTCGTCTCGGATTGGCTGGCGAAGCTGCCCCGCCCGGTTGCAGTGGCCCTCACGGTTTCGGGCTTTCTGATTCTGATCAACGTTTTCACCGGCATGCACAAGATCTGGTTCCATTGGCCGGTCGCAGCATTGCTCTTCGGTGCCCTCTTGCGGACAGCACTCCGGCAGCGACCCGAGCCGAACAGCAAGCGGGATCGCTAAACGAGTCGGGAGTGAGGCGGTCGCTTCAGGTCATGACTTGAGCATGACCTTTTCGGAAAATCGCATCACACTTTTCCGGATCATGCTCTAGTCGTTGTCATCATCATAGGGACGTGGTGGCGCGGCGACAGGCGGCGGCGCATTGTTGTAGCGCGGCGGCGGCACAGCCCGGCCGCGCGGGACCGGCTGCTGCGGCTGGGCCTGGTTGTTCGACTGGAACACCGCCCGGCATGCGCTCGAAAGCTGCGGCGTGTTCTGCTGCAGGCAGGTCACAATGCGGTTCGTGTCCGGAATCTGGTCGCTGCACAGGCGCCAGACATCCGGCGTGCACGCCATCTGCTGTTCCATTGTGCCGCGATAGTCCTGGGCTGATGCCGCGCCCTGCGCGACGATGCCGCTGACTGCAAGCGCCAGACCCATCGCAATTCGCTCTGTTCGCATGTCCCGATCCTTCTCGCTTTCCTTGATTTGTCTTCAATCAATGAGACGCGGTCAGGTTCTGAACCAACAAAAAAATGTGAAAATGCGGCGGGAACCTATTCCACCTTGCCGATCTTCTTCACCGCCGCGATCAGCCGCGCGCTGTCCGTCGCCACGAATTGCGAGAATGCCGGCGCGTCCTGATAGGCGGCCAGACTGCCCGAGGCCTCGAAGCTCCTGAGCACATCCGGACTCGTCATCACCTTCGCCATCGCTTCGCGCAGGCGGCTCGCGACCGGCGCAGGAAGAGCGCTCTGTGCAAAGAGCCCGGCCCAGATGTACATCTCGACGTCCTTGTAGCCGAGCTCCTGAAAGGTCGGAACGTCGGGGAAGCTCGCGATGCGCTGTGCGCCGCAATTGCCGAGCACGCGCAGCTTGCCGTCGTCGACCTGCGGCTTCAGGGTGCCGGGCGCGGCTGCTATCGCCTGCACGGTGCCGCTGAGCAGCGCGGTCAGCGCCGGGCCCGCGCCGCGGAACGGAACATGCAGCAACTTGATCTCGGCGCTGCTCGCGAACATCTCCATCGCGACATGCAGCGTCCCGTAAGGACCGGACGAGCCGTAAGTGATTTGGCCCGGCCGCTTCTTCGCATCCTCGACAAAATCCTGCGCCGTCTTCCACGGCGCCGAGGCCGGCACCGCGAGCAGCGTGGGATCGGCGAGGACGCGCGCGATCGGCATGAACTGCGAGACTTCGTACGCAACGGGTCGGTCGAACAGGCGATCGGCCTCGGGGAGCACCGCGAGCGAGGACAGCGTCATCAGCAGCGTGTAGCCGTCGGGCTCCGCGCGCGCCGCCGCAGCATTGCCGACCGATCCGCCGCCGCCACCGGCGCGGTTGTCGACAATGACGGGCTTGCCGAGGACCCGCTCCAGCGCCATCGCGACCGGACGCGCGGCAAGATCGGCCTGACCGCCCGCCGGAAACGGCACGATCATGGTGATGTTGCGCACCGGATAGGCTTGCGCGAAGGCCTTGTCAGGTAAAGCAGCCCGCAACAACGGCAATGCCGCAGCCGCGCGCAAGAGATCGCGTCGATCCATCATAGTCCCCTCGCCCCCGATTTTCTTTGTTTCGCTGGCAGCCTAACCGGCCGAGCGGCAAGAACAAGGCGTTTACGAAGTATTGACCATGTTCGGCCCGGCCCGGAACGCTTCCCTGAACCCGCTGTTGCCCTCTTGAGGGAGTGGGTGATGCGGAATCTTGCGACCATCGACGTCGCCCTGGACGAGATGCTGGTGAATCTCGCAGCGATCGTCTTGCGGCTTTCAAAGCCCGAATTGACGCGAACGCCGGAAGCGCGGCGCGCGCTGGCGCAATCGGTCCATCAATACGCCGCCTGCGCGGCACGCTCGAACGACCCACGTGTGCACGAATTGAAGACGCAGCTGGAAGGGACGCTGAAGCCAGCCTTGCGCATTGTCGCAATCGACGGCGTGAAGGTGTCGTGATCGGAAGTCGTAATCTGAAATGGTGGGCACGCTTCGCTTTGCCCACCCTACGATAGTTGTGCGGAGGATCGACGAGCGAGATCTCGTAGGGTGGGCAAAGGCGCGCTCTTCGCGCGCCGTGCCCACCATCATTCTCCGAACTGCCCCGCGATATCCCGCATATCCCCTCCCCAATCCACGGGGAGAGTGCCTTGGTCGACGTAGCGATGGAAGCTGCTGAGCGACCAATCGCGCACACGCGTGACGAGGCCATGCTTCACTGGATTGAAGTGGATGTAATCGACGTGGCGCTCCAAGTCCGCGTCGTCTCGAATCGCGTGCTCCCAGTAGCGGCGCTGCCAAATTCCCTTCTCGCGCTTGAGTGACTTGCTTGCCGAGCGCTCCTGCGCTTCCAATCCTCGCGAGAAACCGCCCTTGATCAAATTCCAACGCGACGAAAAGTCGGAATCATTCTCCGGGAGCGACCAAATGGCATGGAGATGGTCGGGCAGGATACAGATCGCGACGGTCTCGAACGGTCGGCGCTGCTGAACGGTTTGGTAAATTCGTCTTAGGCGATCAACATGATCCGCGAGCAGAGTGCTTGAACGATCGGCGAGCACGACCGTAAAGAAGAATGTGCTGCCTTGTGTGCGCCGATATCGAGACATCTGCGATCCCATCAGGCAAAGGCGTGGGCACGCTTCGCTTTGCCCACCCTACGATAGCCGTTTGCAGGATAGACTAGCGAGATCACGTAGGGTGGGCAAAGGCGCAACGCGCCGTGCCCACCAAGGGATCTACCCCGCTTTGTTGACACCCTTCTTCGGCCGCCGCTTGCACGTGCCTGGCAGCTTCGCCGCGAGAAAATCGCCGAGCGCCTCGACGCGTGCGGGGCGCGGGCCGCCGGGTGGCGTCACCAGATGCACGGCGCCTTCGGCCTGCTTCCAGTCTTTCAGGATCACCTCAACCTCGCCGGACGAAATCGCCTCGCCGACGATGAACTCGGGCAGCTCGGCGATGCCGAGACCGGCGATCAGCGCCGGCATCACGGCTTCACCGTTGTTGACGCGAAGCTGTCCGCCCGGACGGACGCTCGCCTGCTCGCCTGCCGAATTGGTGTAGTTCCAGACATTGGGCGTCGAGAGATAGGCGTAGCTGAAGCATTTGTGTTCGGCGAGATGCATCGGATGCGTGGGCCGTCCATGGCGCTTCAGATAGGACGGCGCGGCCACCGTGAAGCGCGGCATGGTGAAAAGCCGCCGCGCGATCAGCGAGGAGTCCGGCAGCCGCGCGATCCGCACCGCCATGTCAAAACCCTCGCCGATCAGATCGATGGTCGCATCGCTCAGATGCAGATCGACCGAGACCTCCGGATAGGTTTCGAAGAACTCCGGCAGCAGCGGCGCCACCGCCTTGATCCCGAACGTCATGGGCACGGCGAGCCGGACCAGGCCGCGCGGCGCCACCGATTGCGCCAGCGCCTCGTTCTCGGCCGCCTCGCCGTCGACGAGCAGACGCGTGGCGCGTTCGGCGAGCTTGTGCCCGGCATCGGTCAGCGCCAGCCGCCGCGAGGTGCGGTTGAACAGCCGGGCACCGAGCCGTTCCTCCAGTCGCGTGACCGCCTTGGACACCGTTGCCTTGGACATCGCGAGCTCGCTCGCGGCCCCTGCAAACGACCGTAATTCCACGACTTTTGCGAAAATCGCGAGCGCCTCGAAATCGGGAAGTTTTGCCATGTGCGCCGGTCCAATTGGGGTATTCTGGGAAACAATGCGTTTCAACAGTTTCTATTTCTATACCACAGGCGGAGGCTTATCCAAGGGGCATCAGACATTCAGGAAATGGAGAAATCCAATGACCAAGAAGCTCTCAGGCAAGGTTGCCCTCGTCACCGGCGGCTCGCGCGGCATCGGCGCGGCCTCGGCCCGCGCTCTCGCCGATGAAGGTGCGGATGTCGCCATCAGCTATGTCGCCTCGCCCGAAAAGGCCGAGGCGGTCGTTACCGAGCTCAAGGCCCGCGGCGTCAAGGCCCGCGCTTTCAAGGCCGATCAGGCCTCGGCCAAGGACGTGACGCAGCTCGTCAATGACGTCGCCAGGGAATTCGGCCATCTCGACATCCTCGTCAACAATGCCGGCGTTGCCGCCGGCGGCGCGATCGACGATGCGAAGGCTGACACGGCCGCGCTTGAACGGCAGGATTCCATCAACGTACACGGCGTGATCGCGGCGATCCGCGCTGCTTCGCAATTGATGGGCGAAGGCGGCCGCATCGTCACCGTCGGCTCCATGCTCGCCGACCGCGCCTCGTTCCCGGGGCTTGCCGACTACGTCGCCACCAAGGCGGCCGTCGTCGGCTACACCAAGGGCGCGGCACGCGACCTCGGCCCGCGCGGCATCACCGTCAACGTGGTGCAGCCCGGCTCGATCGACACCGACATGAACCCGAAGGACGGCGGCGAGTTCGCCGAGACGCAGCGCAAGCAGCACGCGCTGCAGCGCTTCGGCCGCCCCGAGGAAGTCGCCGCCGGCGTCGTGTTCCTCGCAAGCCCGGAAGCCTCCTTCGTCACCGGCACGGTGCTCAACGTCGACGGCGGGTTCGGCGCCTGATCAAGGCGGCAGCCGTTCAACCCAAAGGATCACACAAAGGAATTACGCAGATGATCGAACTCAGACCTTTCGCAAAGCTCGGCGGCGCCGATCACGGCTGGCTCAAGGCCAAGCACCATTTCTCCTTCGCCAGCCACTACGATCCGAACAACATGGGCCACGGCGCCTTGCGGGTGTGGAACGACGACGAGATCGCGCCGAACACCGGCTTTCCCGCCCATCCTCACGCCAACATGGAAATCATCACCTATGTGCGCGAGGGCGCGATCACCCATCAGGACAGCCTCGGCAACGAGGGCCGCACCGAAGCGGGCGACGTGCAGGTGATGAGCGCCGGCAGCGGTGTTCGCCACTCCGAATACAATCTCGAGCCGACCAAGACCCGGATCTTCCAGATCTGGATCGAACCGACCGCGCGTGGCGGCCAGCCGACCTGGGGCTCGAAGCCGTTTCCGAAGGCGGACCGCACCGGCAAGCTCGTCACCATCGCCAGCGGGATCGAAGGTGACACCGATGCGCTGCCGATCCGCGCCGATGCACGGGTGCTCGCCACCACGCTGAAGGCCGGCGAGAGCGCGGAGTATGAGCCCGAGAGGTCGCGGCATCTCTATCTCGTGCCGGCGGCAGGCGCGGTCGAAATCAACGGCGTGCGCGTCAACGCCCGCGACGGCGCCGCGATCCGCGACGAGGACAAGCTGAAGATCACGGCGCTCGAAGACTCCGAGCTCGTGCTCGTCGACGCGGCTTAACAACGCGCTTCGTCATGGCCGGGCTTGTCCCGGCCATCCACGCCCCACCATGGGCGCACAAGAACGTGGATGCCCGGGACATCTAGCGCGAAGACGCGCTTCGCGCTTCTGCCCGGGCATGACGTCCCCCACAAACAGTCAACATCGATCCCAACGGAGACCACCATGACCAAAGTTCTCGTCCTCTATTATTCCGCCTATGGCCACATCGAAGCGATGGCCAACGCTGTTGCCGAAGGCGCGCGCGAGGCCGGCGCCACCGTCGACATCAAGCGCGTGCCCGAGCTGGTGCCGGCCGAAGTCGCCAAGGCGTCCTATTACAAGGTCGATCAGGCAGCACCCGTCGCCAAGATTGAGGACCTCGTCAATTACGACGCAATCATCGTCGGCACCGGCACCCGCTTCGGCCGCATGGCCTCGCAGATGGCGAACTTTTTGGACCAGGCCGGCGGGCTCTGGGCCAAGGGCGCGCTGCACGGCAAGGTCGGCGGCGCCTTCACCGCGAGCGCGACCCAGCATGGCGGCCAGGAGACGACGCTGTTCTCGATCATCACCAATTTGCTGCATTTCGGCATGGTCGTGGTCGGTCTGAACTACGGCTTCGCCGGCCAGATGAAGCTCGACGAGGTCACCGGTGGCGCCCCCTACGGCGCCACCACGATCACCGGCGGCGACGGCTGCCGCCAGCCCAGCGCCAACGAGCTCGCCGGCGCGCGCTATCAGGGCCGCCAGATCGCGGAGACCGCCAGGAAACTTCACGGCTGAGCCTCGCAGTTAGGCTTGGCGAACGACCGCATGGCTGATGCGACGGGGGCGGCGTTCTCATTCGGGAATGCCGCCCCATCTACGTGGTCGGGATATTTGACCAAAAGCGATACGAATGGCTTTCGAACTCTTGTTGATCGCGCAGATGATCCGCAGGCCTGCGCAAGCATTGGCGCGGCGCTGGTATTGCCGCAGCCTGTTCCGCGCCTCGCGCGGCCGGCTGCATTGCGCCGGGTGCGCGAAATCGTAAGGCGCGAGCGATCAGTCACGCCTGCGTGAGGTCGGCGTGCGGCTTGATTGAATTCGTCTGGACGGGTGCCGCAGCCGTCGAAAGCCACCAGCCCTCACCGGCAAACCAGCACATCTCGTCCGGAGCGCCCTCTCTGCGCAGCGACTGCACGCTCTCCCATCCTTTGGCGAACGCCTCGGCCAATCGCCGGCCGGCATCTGCGTCCTGCAGTCCCGCGCAGCCGATGAACTGGGCTCGACTCAGGAATTTCGCCGGCCAGACCTCGCCCTCGTCCGGGCGCGTGATCATCAACATGCCACCGAGCATGCCCTCCGGCGCCAACGGAAACACCAGCCGGCCGCCGGGCCGCAGCGCATCGAGCCATTCCGTGGCCGGCTGCGCCGCGCCCGCACAGACGTAGATCACATCCGCTCCCGGTAAATCGGACGCGATGCCCGAGCGATCTTCCAGCTCGACATGCGGGATGTGCTTCAGATTTTCGCGCGCGAGTGCCGCCAGGCGTTCGTCGATCTCATAGGCATGGACACGGCCCGAAGGTCCCGTGAGCTCGGCCAGAATGGCCGTGTAGTAGCCGCTGCCGGCACCGATCTGGATCACCGTCTCGCCTTCCCGCACGCCGCAGCCGCTGAGCCAATAGGCGTGCGCGCCCGGCATCCCGATATTGAGGCCGCGCGCCGGATCCAGCGCCAGAAGCGTGTTTTGATAGAGGAAGGCGGGGTCATCGTCGGGCGTCACGACATAGGGATGACCACCGACGGAGATCGACCACGGTCCGGGCCCAACGAAGGGTTCGCGCCTGACCGTGCGAAAGGCCTGTTCGATACGGGGATCCGTCGTCTTGGCTGCGGCGCAGATCAACTGCGCATAGAATGCGCGATATTTTGCCGAACGATCTTCCATGTCGCCTCCGGAAAGCGGAGGCGACGATAGCACAAAGCGCGCGATCATCGAAGCTCGGCGCAATCGAAGGCTTTGTGACAGCCCGGTGACATGTCGATCGCGCGGGCCACGCCTCAACCGCGTTCGGTCTTCTTCCTGATGAGGTCTTTACCGATCGGTCGCGCCGGCTCGCTCCGCAGCACGAGCGAGGTCGTCACAGCGCCGAAGCCGGCGATACGATCCACGATCGTCTCCAGATCTTCCGGCGCCGGAACCAGCACCTTGAGCACGAAGCAATCATCGCCGGTCACGCGATGGACTTCGACGATGTGCGGAATCTCGCTGAACCGTTTGAGGCAGGTCTTGATGTGCTCATGCGAGGTGCGCAGGCGGACCAGCGCCATCAGGCCGAGCCCTAGCGCGCGCGGATTGATGCGGGCGCCGTAGCCTTCGATAATCCCGGCTTCCTCGAGCCGCTTCACGCGCTCGGAGATGGCCGGCTGAGACAGCCCGACGGAACGGCCGAGCTCGGACAGCGGCACGCGCGCATTGGCCTGCAATGCCTCCAGGATCTTCAGATCCTTGGTGTCAATGCTTCCGAAGCGATCCAAGACAATTCTCCATTCCACCTTGAGATCATCGGCAGATGATCTCCTTCGCCGATGACTTGCCATGTGACGCAGCACCAAGACCGGCCACACTGCACGTGCATCTCAGATATCACGGGACGATCATGCACGACATCATCACCTTGCCCGGCCTCGGCGGCTCCGCAGAGACTCATTGGCAGACACTCCGGGAGCGCAACGATACACGTTTCACGCGGTTTCAGCCGGCGAGCTGGGACCGGCCGGAGCTCGCCGATTGGGAGCAATCGCTGGAACAGGTGGTCGGGCGCTGCGCGAAGCCGCCGGTGCTGGTCGCACACAGCCTCGCTTGCCTGCTGGTGGCGCACTGGGCCACGCGCTTCCCATCCACGATCGCGGGTGCTTTTCTGGTCGCGGTGCCCGATCCCGATGGCGCCAATTTTCCCGCGGAGGCGGCTGCGTTCAAGCCGGTACCGGACCGTACGCTGCGCTTCCCCTCGCTCATCATCGCCAGCACCGACGATCCCTTTGGCAGGCTCGATAAGACGCAGCAGCGGGCGCGTGCCTGGAAGTCCGGTCTGATCGTGCTGGGCGCCCTTGGCCACATCAATGCGTCGAGCGGGCTCGGCGACTGGCCGCAGGGTCGCGCGCTGCTGGACGCCTTCAGTGCCGGCCTTTCGAGATGACGCGGGTGCGGGCGGCCTCCGTCACCGCATCTTGCGTATCGCCCGGCTGGCGAAGGCGGCGAGCCTGGGATAGCGACGCAGGTTCTGCGCGGTATGGTCGCGCCATGCATAGGGAGCGCCGCGCCAGGACAGTGCGATGCTGACATCGGTCAATGCGACCTTCGCGGCGCCGAAGCGGCGCTTGTAGTCCTGGTTGCCGATGCTGAGATCGAAACGGCGCACGCCCTCTGCATGCAGCGCCGCCATGGTCCGTTCGGTGACGAGCAGCCCCGGCGAGCAGTTCGACCATGAATCGCCGGCGTGGCTGATGCGCAGGAGGAAATAGCTCGCACCAGACCTGACGCCGAACGTGGTGGCGACGACGGCCTCGTCGCAGACCAGCGCCGAGATGACGGCATAGCCCTCCGCGATACCCTGACGGGCGACCTCGCGATAGAATCGGGCATGAGCGTCGTCGTTGAGGACGAAGCGCGAGCCGAGCTTTCGCATGCGGGCCTGCTGCTGGACATCCATCACGTCCAGCAGCTCGCGCGCACGCGCGACATCCGCCGCGATCTCGAGCCGCGCGCCGGCATGACGGCTGAAGACCCGCCAGCAGCGCGGCATCTGCATGCGCTTGATCGAGGCCCGGTAGGCCTCATAGTCGTCGCCCGTCAGCACGAGATTGCCGTTGAGCGAGCAGGATCCGATCCGTCCGAGCGACACCAGTGGGTTCGGCTTGYCACCGACATGGGCCGGCATCTTCTTCAGCCGCAGCAGATCGAAGCGGTCGGGCAAGGCGCGCACCGCGTCGATCAGCGCCTTGCCGATCGCATCCGTCGCCGCAGCGTCCAACGCGGCATCGAGCGCCAGGATCGGCGCGTTGTTGTCGGAGACGCCGAGATCGGCGAATTCGACGATGCGGATGCCGCGCCTGATGTGGCTGATCATCGGCACCACCGCGATGTCCTTGCCGGTCGCGGCATCGGAGATCAATGCGATCAGCGGTGCAAAGTCGTGAAACGCCTCGTACCATGCGCCGAGCCAGTAACCGTGCTGGAATGCGGTGCGCTGCCCCGCGCTCAGGCGCGATGCGGCCTGCCGCCAGTCACGCACGAAATCGACAGCGATTCCCGACGTGCTGGACGCAAGACCATCTGATTGCTCGACGCTGAGAAACGTCATCCGCGGGACATGCGATTACTGAATGTTTCCAGATAGATTATGTTTGTCGCAGACCACAAGTGACGTAACGGCTTATCGTTAAGCCAACATCACTATCGCTTCGGCTGCGACAAGCTGTCAGCGCTCCGGTTCCGTCTGTTCAACGCATTGGAACCTGGCGAGGAAATGCAGGCCAGCCACTGCAAGCGCGAACATGAACCAGATCGGATTCTGCCGTTCGAGCAGGAAGGTCTCGGTGGCGCCGTAATACAGGCCAAACAGCCATACGGTGAGGAACAATTTTGCCAGCGCGCGACTATGGTTGTGAGCCTGGGCCGACTGGAAATTGCCGAGCGGTGCGAGCACGAAGACGAGAATCACCAGCAACAGCCCCGGCAAGCCGATGGTGACCGCGAGGTCGAGATAGCTGTTGTGGCTGTGCGCGGCGGACGTCGCCCATTCGGACCCCTGGGCAGTCTGCCGCGCGGTCACGTCGTCCCAGAACGCCGCATAGCCGTGACCGATGATCGGCTTCTCGGCGACGGCCGCGAGCGCGAATTCCCAGATCGCGGAACGGCCGGTGAAGGTGGGATCGAGCGGAAGCAGCCGCGTCAGCGCCCCGAGTGCCGGGCTCAAGACGCTGCCGACCGTCAGCAGGTTCATCACGATCAGCGGCACGAAGCAGATGAGCCGCTTCAGCCACAGGCCTGGCGTGACATAGACCAGCGAGGCGAGCGCGTAGATCGCAAGGCACAGCACCGTCGATGTCTTGCCGCCGGTGAAGATCAGGAAGATGCCGGCAAGCGCGGCGATCGCGGGCCCCATCACGAACGAGCCGACGCCGCAGAGATAAATACCGACATAGACCAGGATGGTCATCACCGGCGAAGCGATGTTCTTGTGGCCGAAGCTGCCGCGCCAGTCGCCGGCAAGCTGCGGCTCGGTGAGATCGAGCGCGGTGTGCATCGAATATTGCGGCGCGAGGAAGACGCCGAGATAGCACAGCACCAGCAGCACGAGCGCGGCGCCGCCTAGGCACAGGTTGAAAGTCCGCTGTGTCGGCGGCAGCAATGGCAACAGCATGGCGAGCGACGTCACGCTGACCGCCAGCACGAAGCGCTGGATCGAAACGCCGCGACTCTCGGAGAAGACGATGTTGATCAACAGCCAGCCGACCAGGCAAAGATGCAGTGGCGTCACCAGGCTCTTCAGCGCAGGCGCATCGGTGCCGGCGACGAACAGCATCGCGACCGCAGCCAGCAGACCCCAGGAGATATAGGTGAGCGCCATGYGCCCGCCGACGACCGTGGTCACATCCTCGTTGCGAAGGTCAGGAAACGGATCGAGCGTGATCAGCACCAGCAGCAGCGCCGCAACCGCGACGAGACAGCGCGCCGCCTGCGCGGCATTCAGCCCCGCGAGCCCATCGTGCAGGACGTGGCCCAGCGTTCGGGTCTCCACGTCGGTCATGTCAGCGACGCTGCGATCCATGGCTCGAGGCAAATGGTGAAGCCGGGGAAACTCGAAGTGTTAGCCCGTCCCTGTTAAGCATCCGTCAACCAGCACGCCCGAGGCCCGCGACGCCGTCTGCGGCCCCACGATGCTGCGCGCGATCTCGTAATATTGCAGCGCCCGCTGCTCCAGCGTGAGATTGTCGAGCACGAAGCCGCGCGGATCGAACGCATCAGCGGTGCACCCGGCCCAGAAACAATCCCAGCCCGCCTCGAACCCCGCGATGTCGATGAACTTGGCGCCGCAGCGGTCATCCCAATACGGCACCGACGACACCGGCGCGAACTGGACGCGGTGCGGATAATAATCCGGGTCGCGCCACGGGCCGCCGGGGTCCCAGGCGAACACCGGCACGCCGCAGGACAGAGCCTGCTGATAGGCGATGCCCTGGCTCTCGTTCTGGCACAGGAAGATCATCGCGCGCGAGCGCGCCAGCGCGGCCTGATAGTCTTCTTCCTTGTAGCTGCCGTAGCGCAATTCCGTGAACGAGCGGCCCTCCTTGAGGAGGCGGGCGCGGACGGGCTCGATCAGCTCCGGCGCGTAGCGCTCGCGGTCCCAATGGACCTTGTCGTAGATCAGGACGTCGACGGTCTTTTGCGACGGCGCCGATGGCGCCCAGAGATCCGTGTCGATGCCGATCGGCCAGGCCTCCGTGTCGGGCCAGTACGGCCGGTACATGTCGACGTACCAAGGGCCGGGCACCACGACCTTCTTCACCGGCAGCCGCTTGAACAGATCAGGATCGTCCAGCGGATGATTGTGGGCGGCAACGCCGAGCAGGATCGGATTCTTCCACGCGAACTTGTCGAGCAGGARGGTGCGGCCGATGATGCAGGCGAGTTCGTCGGGATGCTGCGCGATGTAACCGTAATCGTTGACGCGGTAGCGGATACCGAGCCGGTCGAGCCCTGCGCAGAGATTGAGGAACACGCGAAGCTGCCCGCTCATGCGCGGCTCACCGAGCAGCATCCGGCGCGCCATGCGCCGCAGATGCCGGTCGCCGGGAAACCAGCGATCGTCCTTGTCCTCGTAGAAGAGGTTGAGGACGATGGCATCGGGGTCGTGTTCGAACGTCTTTGCGGGCACTAGATCCATCCGCGGCAAACAGGTCGGCATTCTCGCATGGGACCGGCTGTCGCACTCTTCCAAATTTGCGACAGGCTTAATGCCCGCGGCTTAACGCTAATCTACGAAACCAGAAACACGCAGGCCTTCGCGACAACGATTTGGCCGTAATGCGAGTATCATTCGCGGCGGGCCAATGTTGCGATTGATCGCAATGCCAGTCGGCAGATGCGCCCTGGTTAACAGACCCCTAAAGGCGAGCCGTGGCTCTGATCACCGCCGAAGATGTTCTCGATTTACCGGCTACCTCGCGCGTCGTTCCGGCGCCGCGTCTCCCGCTGCCGGCCGGCTCAACCACATCGGTGTCCGTCGTCATTCCCGCCAAGAACGTTGCGGCCTATATCGGCGAAACCCTCACCAGCGCGCTGGCGCAAGGCGAGATCACCGAAGTGATCGTCGTCGACGACGGCTCGAGCGACACCACCACGGCCATCGTCCGCGCCATTCGTGACCCGCGGCTGCGCCTGATGACCAACGAATCCGCCGGCGTATCCGCCGCGCGCAATCTCGGCGCACGATATGCGAGCGGCGAATGGCTGCTCTTCCTCGATGCCGACGACCGCCTGCGCCCCGGTGCGGTCGCGGCGCTGCTGGCGGCGGCCCGCAATGCTCCGCGCGCGGTTCTCGTCTACGGCGACTACAACACGATCGACAGCGAGGGACGGCAGATCGGCCGGCGGGGCCTGCTGAAGGGACGCCGCAAGCCGTCCGGCGACGTGCTGGCGCGGCTCGCGGCCGGCAATTTCATCGTCAATGGCGGCATCGCGCTCGCACGTGCGGAGGCCTTCCGCGCCATCGGCGGCTTCGACCCTTCCCTCAGATATTGCGAGGACTGGCATTGCTGGTGCCGCCTCGCCGCCATCGGCGAGTTCGAGTTCGCACCAAAGCTTCTGCTCGACTATCGCCTGCACACCGCCAACACCATGAATGCGGCCGTGCGGACGCCGAAGGACTTCTTCCCTGCGATCGCGCGGGTGTTCGACGATGGGCTGATCCTGGCGAGACTGCCCGAGGGTACGGCGGCCGGGCTGCGCCAGGCCGCCGAGGTCCATCTCGTCACCTATTCGGCGATGCAGGCCGTCCGCTTCGGCAGATATCGCGACGCCTTGGCTTATCTCGGGATGGTCGGCCGGCGCTCGCTCAAATCGCTGCCCCGCGCCGCGGTCAGGGTCGCCCTCGCCCGTTTGGGCATCTAACCCGCGTCAAGATACGATTTTCGACGCTTCGTAGGGCTTCGGTGCGAAGCCGAATGCTGCGAGCATGGAGCCAAGCGCGACCAGCGCGGGATGCATGGCGACGACGGCCTTCGATGTCGCGAGAAGACGAGCGGAACGCGCCAGCGACAGCGGCAGCCGTCCGAGCATCTGCGCGAACACTCGCGCCCGCGCGCCCGCGCCCTGTGCGGCCTTGTACTGCACGCGATAATTGATAGCGCCAATACGCAGGCCGCGCTTGGCGATCCAGCCGAGGCTGGTGCGGCTTTGCGGCACGGTCTCGGTGATGACCGCCTCAGCCGTCCAGTGGAAGATCATGCCGGCATCGCGGCACCGCACGAAGAAATCGCAATCGCCGCCGCCGAGGAAATTGAAGCGCAGGTCGAACGCGGGACGATCGAACCGCTCGAACGCCGCACGCGTGATCAGGCAGTTGCCACAGCCATAGATCAGCGGCACCGCGCCGCTGTAATCATAGGCGGGGCAGAAGGCGGGATGATGTGCGAGCCAGGGCTTGCTGTCGTCGTCGAAGACCGGCAGCACCGGCCCGCCGACCACGTCGGCGCCGGTCGCCTCCGCGGTGCGAACCATCAGCTCGAGCCAGTCGGGCG
This sequence comes from Bradyrhizobium sp. 2TAF36, assembly GCF_052114925.1. Taxonomy (NCBI): domain Bacteria; kingdom Pseudomonadati; phylum Pseudomonadota; class Alphaproteobacteria; order Hyphomicrobiales; family Nitrobacteraceae; genus Bradyrhizobium; species Bradyrhizobium sp. 2TAF36. Next base: position 104,900 of record NZ_JBFRFR010000010.1, read on the forward strand.
AAGCGATCTCGTCGTCGTCGATCATCAGGAAGCGGGTCGCGGCGGGAAACAGCGCCTGCGCCGTCTCGAAGGCGGCGTTGATCGCCTGGCAATTGCCCTGCCGCTTCTCGACCAGGCAAACGCCCTGGAGCCGGCCGTCGGCCAGATACTCCGCGGCAACCGGCGCGCTTTCGCGCCCCGCCGCGTCGTTCTCGACCATGACCACCGCGAAGGAGCGCGGGGTGCGCTGGCTCACGAGCGAGTCCAGTGTCAGCCGCAGATGGTGCGGGCGGCGGAAGCAGGGAATGCAGACGACGATGCCGACCGACAGGTCGATGACGCGGGAGCTCGCCGCGATCTCCCGGTTGGGATCGCGCACGGCATCCGAGATCCGGCTGGCGGAAAGGTCTGTCGGGATCAGCGTCATGGCATCCTAGATGTCCGATATGTATTGAAAAAGCCCTGCGTCAATCACGCAGTAATCGGCGCTGTCCTGCGACGGCACATCGCCGCGGGACAGATCAGTCCCAAAATGAACGGCGGGCCCGAGGCTCGCGACGGCGCAACGCCGCGGATCTCCCGCCCTTCATACGCTTAACCGCTTTTGCGCGTTTCTCCTGCAAGTCCCCGCATACGTGATAGTGCAATTCGCAGTCCATCACGCGCACGACAGCGCAACATGGACAATGCCGTAGTTAACGCCTGCCCGCATTAACCCGACCGTAAGCACCGCGACCGGTGAAGCGGCGCGGCATCGGATTTGCTCTTCGGGCATGCGAGATTTTTCCTGTAAATTTGAGTCGAACAAGCGCGGTCAGAAAAAATGAACAAGCCAGCCTCGATCGATTTCGCGACAGCCACGGCGATTCAAATCCCAGCGGCCGGTGCACGCACCCAGGCGCTGCACGATCTGGTCCCCGGCGAAGCCCGCGACAGCCTGCTCGCCGTCCACGACGTGCTACGCCGCGAGCTGCCGCAGGGCCAGCTCGCCACCTACGAGGCCGGCGGCGGCTCGTGCAGCGTCCTGCCACCGGAACTGCTCAACCGCAGCAAGGTCACCGTCGTCGACATCGACGAGGACCAGGTCCGCAACAACACCTACGCGGACGAGGCGATCCTCGGCGACGTGCAGACTTACAGCTTTGGACGCGAAACCTTCGATCTGGTGATCTGCTACAACGTGATCGAGCATCTGCCCCATGTCGATGCCGCGCTCCTGAATTTCCGCGACGCGCTCAAGCCCGGCGGAATGATCCTGATCGGCGCACCCAATCCGCGCTCGCTGTCGGGCGTCGTCACCAAATACTCGCCGCACTGGTTTCATGTCTGGTTCTACCGGAATATCCGCGGCATCAAGGATGCCGGCCTGCCCGGCGAGCCGCCGTTCCCGACCTTCTTCCATCCGCTGGTGACGCTGCCGCGGCTCGAAGCATTCGCCGCGGCCAACGGCCTCGAGACGATCTACCGCCGCGAGGTCGAGAGTCCGCGCTATCCCGAGATGCGCCGGCGCAAGCCGCTGTTCGCCGCTCTGGTCGATGCCGGCGCCGCCGTGATGAACGCCGTGCTGCCGGACAGGATCGACGTTCGCCGCGGCGATTACCACGTCATCCTACGGAAGCGCTGACAATCATGACACGCGCGCGGTCCATCGCAGGACGAGCGAAGCCTGGCGGCCTCGCTGCGCGCGGTAACGAACCGTTAATTCCTTGGGGACCTCAGCGTCACCGCGACGCGTCGAAGAGTGGCATGCGCTTAAACGCTTTGTTTGCCATTTCGGTGAATAGTCCCTCAATGAGTATGGTTAATTTTCCCTGTTGCGTTGATTGGGCACCTATATCCCGGGTGCGTGGCGTAAAGCGAAGAGTAACCCCTCAGCCCGCGGTCGTTGGAATGAAAGCTGGGGACTATGCTTGACTACAACCAGCCGATAGGTCGGGCCGGACCGGAGGCCCCGCAGCAGAGGTCTCAAGCCGGCTTCAACGTGCTGGAGCTCGTCAATCTGCTCTGGCGGCGGAAGATCGCGATTGCCGCTGCCGCGCTCCTCGGCGCGACGCTTGCCGTCACCGCGGGCAAGAGCGTGACGCCCCGCTACACCGCCACCGCCCAGCTCTATGTCGACCCGCGCGAGCTTCAGCTCGTCGATCGCGAGCTCACGCCGCGTGCCCAGGACGTCTCCGGCATGGCCATGGTGGTGGAGAGCCAGGCGCGCCTGATTACCTCGAACAGCGTGCTGCTCCAGGTGATCCAGCAGGCCAATCTGGACAAGGATCCCGAATTCGGCGGCGGCGGTGATGCCAGGAGCCTGCTGTCGTCGCTGCTCGGCCTGATCGGCCTTCAGCCCCGCGCGCCCTCCGCCGCGGAGACGAAGGAAGTGCAGCTCGCGGCGCTCGACGCGCTGAACAGGCACATCACGGTCCGCAAGACCGAGAAGAGCTTCATCGTCGACATCGAGGTCTGGTCGACCGATCCGGCGAAAGCGGCGATGCTCGCCAACACGCTGACAAATGCCTACCTCGCCGAATCCCGCAACTCGCAGGCTTCGGCCGCGCGGCGCGCCACCAACGATCTCTCCGGCCGCCTCAAGGAGTTGCGCGAGCGGCTGCGCAGTGCCGAGACCGCGCTCGCCACCTACAAGGCCCAGAACAATTTCGTCGGCACCCAGGACGCGCTGATCAGCGACCAGCAGCTCTCCGCCAGCAACCAGCGGCTTTCCGCGGCCCGCGCGGCGACGATGGACGCACAGGCGCGGCTCGACCAGATCGAGGCGAGCCGGCGCACCGCTGCCGATGCCGGCGCGAATTCGGAAGCGCTGCAATCGCCGACCATCGCGAACCTGCGCGCGCAATATGCCGACGCGCGCAAGAAGTATGCGGAGCAGGCCGGCGAGCTCGGCCCGCGGCATCCGGCGCTGCGCCAGACCGAGAAGCAGGTCGAGGATCTCAAGCGCACCATCAACGAAGAGATCGATCGCTTCGCGCAGTCCGCCAAGAACGATCTGACGCGCGCCCGCGACTTTGAAGCCTCGCTCAACCGGGCGCTGGAAGCGCAGAAGCGGCAGAGCGTCCAGCTGAGCCAGGCCGCCGTGCGCCTGCGCGAGCTCGAACGCGAGGCCGATGCCAGCCGCGACGTCTATCAATCCTTCCTCAAGCGCTCGCGCGAGACCGAGGAGCAGGAGACCCTGAACACCTCGGCGGCCCGCGTCATCGGCGAAGCCACCGTGCCGCAGCGGCGCTCGTTCCCGCCGGCGATGAGCATGTTCGCCATGATCGGCTTCATCTTCGGCGCGCTCGCTGCTGCAAGCTGGTTCGTCGCGGCCGAGCTGCTGTCCGCCGGTGCGACCGCGCCGGCAGCGCCCACACCGGCCCGTCGTGAGCGCACGCCGGCACCGCGGCCTCCGCGCGCGCCGGAGGTTTCACGGACACCGGAGGTAGCCCAGCCGCAGCCGGCTCCGCGAGCTCCGGAAATTGCGCAATCTCTACCGGAGCTCGCCGCGCCATCGCTGCAGCCGGAGATGGACGAAAATACGCTGATCGGAAAGCCGCTGATCGCGCGCCTCCAGGAGGCCGACGTCATTCACACGCTCGGCGCCATCCTCGCCACCGGCGGCGGTGTCGATCTGACCCGGCTTGGCTGGCCGACGCTGCGCTCCGGCTTTCCGCTGACGACGCTGCTCAACGCCTGGCGCGACATGCGCACTGCTGTGGCCCGGCGTGCCGGCGGCAAGGCCATGCCGGTCATCGCGCTCGTCGGCGCGGGCGAGACCACCGGGCGCAGCGTGACCGCGCTGAATTTCGCACTCGCGGCCGCGCGCGACGGCGCCCGCGTGCTGATGATCGATGCCGACCATCAGGCACACTCGCTCTCCAACAAGGTGAGCCGCCCCGGCAAGAGCGAGCCGAGCCGACTCGGCTGGCTCTCGATCGGCAGCAAGGCCTCGCGCGAGATCAAGACGGTCAACGGCATCTCGGTGCTGCCGGCCGCCGACGGCGATGCCGGCAAGGCGACTGAAGCCATGCGCAAGGCCATCGAGCAGGCGCGCGCCGCCGGCGGCTACGATCTCGTGATCCTCGACGGCCCCGTGACGCCGCTTGGTGCGGCCAGCCGCAAGCTGCTCGACGACGCCGACGCGCTGGTGGCGGTGCTGCCGACCAGCCTCGACATCAACGACGGCCTGGAAGAAATCCTGAACACGCTCGGCCGCGCCGAGCGCAAGCTCGTCGGCGTCGTGCTCGACGAGCTCACCCCCGCAACTCAAGCGCGCCAGCGAGGCAGACAATATGCTTGAGCGCCGCGTCAATCTGGACGGCCGGGCCGCAACCGCCGACGTGCCGCGGATCACTATCGGCGGCCTTCGCATGGCCGCGCTCGACCTGGAAGCAACTGCCGATTTCATGATCGAGGCGACCGATCCTGACAATCGCATCGGCCGTCCGCTGCACCTGACCTCGGCCAATGGCGAGGTGTTGGCGCGCTGCTCGACCGAACCGGAGACCGAACGCCTGTTCCGCGGCGCCGACCTCATCAACGCCGATGGCCAGCCCCTGGTCGCGGCGTCAAAGCTGCAATCCTGGTTTCCGCTGCCGGAGCGCGTCGCCACCACCGATTTGTTCCACGTGGTCGCGCGCAAGGCCGAAGCCGTSGGCCGCACTTTCTACATGTTCGGTGCCAGCGAGGAAGAGAACGCCGCGGCGGTCGCGAATGTCCAGCAGCTGTATCCAAACCTCAAGATCGTCGGGTACAGCCACGGCTATCTGCGCGGCGACGCCCTGCGCGCGAAAGTCGAGGAGATCAACGCGCTCGCGCCGGATTACCTCTGGGTCGCGCTCGGCGTGCCCAACGAGCAGGCATTCGTCGAGCAATACACGCCGCTGCTGACCAATGTTGGCGTTATCAAGACATCCGGCGGCTTGTTCAACTTTTTATCGGGCAGCCGGTCCCGCGCGCCGCAATGGATGCAGAAGATCGGGCTCGAATGGGCCTGGCGCACAATGCTCGAGCCACGCCGCCTGCTCTGGCGCTATTTGACCACCAACCCTCGCGCGCTCTATCTTCTCTTCAGCCGCAAACGGCCTTCCAATCGCTGAGAGAAGAGTAGAAGACGACATGACCGACCGACCGACCGTCCTCGTCACCGGGGGCGCGGGCTATATTGGCTCGCATGCCTGCCGCGCACTGTCTGCCGCCGGCTATCAGCCCGTCGTTTATGACAATCTCTCGACAGGTCATCGCAGCTTCGTCGCGGGTCCGCTGGTGACGGGCGACCTGCTCGACGGCGCCGCGCTGGCGCGCGCCTTCGCCGACCACAAGGTCACGGCGGTGATGCATTTCGCGGCGGCAAGCCTCGTCGGCGAGTCCATGACCGACCCGCAGAAATACTACATCAACAACGTCCAGGGCACGCTGTCGCTGCTGCAGGCGATGCGCAACGCAGGCTGCCAGCGCATCGTGTTCTCCTCGACCGGCGCCGTCTACGGCAACGCCGATTCCAAGGAGCTGCCGGAGGACTTCCCCTGCGCACCGATCAATCCCTACGGCGCGTCGAAATGGATGATCGAGCGCATGCTCGCCGATTATCGCGCAGCCTATGGCTTCGGCGCGTTCTGCCTGCGCTATTTCAACGCCAGCGGCGCCGACCAGGCCGGCGGCATCGGCGAGTTGCGTGACAACGAAACGCATCTCATTCCGCGCGCCATGATGGCGCTCCAGGGCCATGTCGACTTCGCCGTGTTCGGCGACGATTACGACACGCCCGACGGCACCGCGATCCGCGACTACATCCACGTCACCGACCTCGCTGCGGCGCATGTCGCAGCACTGAAGCTCCTGGAAACGGGACATGCCGGCGGCAGCTTCAATCTCGGCACCGGTTCCGGCTTTTCGGTCCGCGAGATCCTGAACGCCATCAGGCAGGAGACCGGCCGCGAGGTGCCGCACACCATGAAGCCGCGTCGCGCCGGCGATCCCACTTATCTGGTCGCCGATGCCTCCGCCGCGCGAAAAGTGCTGAACTTCGTGCCGCGCCATTCCGATCTAAAGACGGTGATCCGGACTGCCTGGGCCTGGCACCAGACAGCGCATCCGCTCAGGACGCGCTAGACACCCGTATTACGGCTTGCCGGTCGGGCCCCCGAGCGGCTAAAGAGATGATCACAGCCGGCGGCGGCGCATGTCCCGACCGCCGCATGTTGCTCTTATGGCCGCCAATGGAAGCGGCATGTGAGGCTCCGCCAATAGCGCGAGCCTGTTCTTCACAGCGAAGGCCACGATCGAGTCCGGGCATCGGCCTGCTTTCAGGCGCGGCCCAGGGAGCACGGAGCGAATGCATCAGGCCGCAAGCCTGCAATTCGAGCGCGTGATGGACGAGCTCGTCCTATGGCACGCCGTGCCGGAGGACGAACGCTCGCCCGCACCGGCCTGGTGGTGGGGACCGGCGATGGCGGTGGTCGACGCGCACGAGCCGATGCGACAGGTGTGGTGTTGTGAGCTGGGCCTCGGCGACGGCTCGAGCTTTGCCGAAGGTGCGCATGCCCTCCTCGAGCTGTTCGCCGAGCAAACCTCGCAGCCCTGGCCGGATGATTTTCCGCGCAAAGCGGACATCAAGCAAGACAACGTCCGCGAGCTGCACCCGCAGCCGTCAGATGACAGCGCGTTTCAGCCGTAACGCCGCGGCTTCGGTCGCAGCGAGGTCAGGCTCCGGCTGGAGCGGCGGCGCGACAGGCAGCTCCATCGGCCGCAGCAGCTCGGCCATCTGCCGCGCCGGCACCGGTTTGGAGATGAGGAAGCCCTGCATCTCGTCGCAGCCATGGGCGCGCAGGAACGCCTCCTGCTCGGCGTTCTCGACACCTTCGGCGACCACGGTCATGCCGAGCGCCTTGCCCATGCTGATGATCGCCTGCGCGATCGCCTGGTCCTCCGAATCCTGCGGCAGGTCGCGCACGAAGGAGCGGTCGATCTTGATGGTGTCGATCGGAAAATGCTTCATCAGCGACATCGACGAATAGCCGGTGCCGAAATCGTCGATGGCGAGGCGGATGCCGCGGCTCTGGATGGCGTCGAGCACCTTCAGCGCGCGACCGACATTGCGCATCATCATGCTCTCGGTGACCTCGAGCTGGAGCAGCACCGGCGACATGCCGGAGGCCGCCAGCGCCTCGTCGACGTCCTGCAACAGATGTTCGTCGACAAACTGTCGCGGCGACAGGTTGACCGCCATCGACACCGGCAACAGACCGCGGCGCTGCCAGGCCATGGCCTGCGCGCAAGCCTCTTTCACGACCCAGCGGCCGATCGGAACGATCAACCCGGTCTCTTCCGCAAGCGGAATGAATTGCGCCGGCGAGATGCTGCCGAGATCCGGGTGCGTCCAGCGCAGCAGCGCTTCCACGCCGGTGATCTGGCCGGTCTCCATGTCCACCTTGGGCTGGTAGTTCAGCGAGAACTGCTCGCGCTCCAGCGCCCGGCGCAACGCGCTCTCGAGCGACAGCCGCTCGATCGACTGCGTCTTCACCTCCTTGGAGAAGAAGCGATAGCCGTTCTTGCCGTCTTCCTTGGCGAGATACATCGCCATGTCGGCGTTCTTGGTCAGCGTCTGAACGTCGGAGCCGTTGGCCGGATACATCGCGATGCCGATCGAGGCCGTGGTGTGGCACTCGTGGCCGGCCAGCTCCATGGGCTCGGCGAGCGCCACGAGCAGTCCGGTCGCGATGCGCTGGACGTCGTCGATCTCACCGCACTGGTCGAGGATCACCACGAACTCGTCGCCGCCGAGGCGTGCGACAACGTCGGTTTCCCGCAGCGCGCCGCGCAGCCGGCTCCCCACTTCGAGCAGGAGCAGATCGCCGGCCTCATGGCCGAGCGAATCGTTGATGACCTTGAAGCGGTCGAGATCGATGAACAACACCGCGAAGCGGTGATCGTGGCGCTGAGCTTCGTCGATCGCCTCCCGCAACAGCCCGTTGAAGGTCTCGCGGTTCGGCAGGTCGGTCAGGCTGTCATGCGAGGCGAGGTATTCGATCCGCTCGTCGGCCTCGTTCTTCTCGTCGGCGCGATCGAAATTCTCCATCGCGAAGGAGACGTTGTCGGCGAGGCGCTGCAACAGCTCGACGAACTCGGCCGTGAAAGTCTCCTGCTCGGTCGACATGTAGATCATGACGCCGACGGGCTGATCGTGCGTGATCAACGGGAACGCCGCGCCGGAGCGCGCGCCGTCGCCTTGCAGGACGGCGTGGAAGGCGCTCACACGGCTGTCGTTGACATAGTCGTTGCTGACACAGGGCTGCCGGGTGCGGAACGCGGTGCCGCTCATGCCGCGCCCCTCGGGCCGGTCGGCGTCGATGGAGAGACGAACGTTCCTCGTGGTCTCGGCGGACGGCCCTGCGGCCGCGACGATCGCGAGCTGGTCGCTGTCGGCCTTGGCGAGCGCAATGGTCGTCGAGGTGAACTTGCCGCCGGTGGACGCGGCCTGACACACCAGCTCGAACAGCTCGGTGCGCGACTTGGCCCGCACGATCGCCTCATTGGTGGCGCTCAGCGCGGCGAACATGCGCGTCAGGCGCTCCTTCTGCGCCTCGGCCCGTGACCGCTCCTCGGCCCGGGCGAAATTGTCGAGCGCAAAAGAGACGTTCTCCGCGAGGCGCCCCAGCAACTGGATGAGGTCGGGCGTGAATGTGCCTTCGTCCGGCGAAAGGAACAGAAGGACGCCGACGGCATCGGTGCCGTTCTTCAGCAGCGGGAAGCAGCCGCCGGATTTCGTCCCTTGATCCCGCGCGATGCGACGCCGGTGCGTCGCACGAACGTCCGTGAGGAGCTCGTTCGCGACGCAAGGGGCCTTGGTGCGAAATGCGGTGCCGGCGAGCCCGCGTCCTTCGGGCTCGTCGGCAGACGTTCCGAAACGCCAGTTCTCGACGTGACTGCGACACTCGCCCTTGGTGACGACGATGTCGAGATAGCGCCCCGTCGGATCGACCATGGCGATGGTGGCAGACGTGAACGTGCCGCCGAGCACGGCGGCCTCGCACACGGCTTCGAACAACTCGGCGCGGGACTTCACGCGCATGATCGCTTCGTTGGTCGCGCTCAGCGCCTCCAACATGCCCCGAAGACGGTTGCGCTGCATTTCGGCCTTCGCCTTCTCGTCGGCGCGATCGAAGTTCTCGAGCGCGAAGGCGACATTGGCCTGGAGCCGTTGCAGCAGCTCGACGAATTCGGGCGTGAACGTGCCGCGTTCCGGCGAGTTGAAGAGGAAGACGCCTTCGACGCTGTCGCCATTGAACAGCGGCAGCGCCGCGGAGGAGCCGATGCCGTTCCGACGAGCGTTGGCCGCCCAGGGCGCGATCCGGTCGTCGGACTGCACATCATTGCTGATGCAAGGCTGGCGCGTGCGGAAAGCGGTTCCCGTCAGCCCTCGGCCTTCAGGCACCTGGTCGGACGTGGAGAATTTGAAATTTCGGACCATATCCGCGTTCGGCCCGTAGCAAGCAACGACGCGAAGCAGCTCGGCATCGTGATCGACGAGCGCGATGTTGGCCGAGGTGAACTTGGCGCCTTTCGYCGTCGCTTCGCAAACGAGGTCGAACAGCTCGGCCCGCGAGCGTGCGCGCAGGATCGCCTCATTGGTCGCGCTCAGCGCCGCGTACATGCGCGCCAGGCGGTCTTCCTCCTCGGCGATCCGCGCCTTCTCGGCCTCACGGTCGAAATTGTCGATCGCGAAGCAGACGTTCTCGGCGATGCGCAGCATGAGTGCGACGACCCCCTCGTCCTTCGCCCAGGACTTGCTGAGGAAGGACAGGATGACGCCGATGCTCTCGCCGTTCCGGATCAGGGGGGCCGCGATGCAGGCGGCAACACCCGTGTTGAGATTGGCCTGCTCCCACGGCGTTCCCCTGGTGCGACGCGCGAGATCGCGTTCGACATGGGGCTTCTGGGTTCGAAACACCTCGCCGGAAATGCCGCGACCATAGGGATTCTCGGGGTCGACGGAGTAGTGGGTCCGGGCCACGATCTCCAGATTCTCGCCGGTGCCGGCGACAGGCTTCAGCCAATGCGAGTCCTGCTCCTTCAGCAGAACGAAGGTCGCCAGCGACTTGCCGCCGTGCACCGAGGCGTCGCACACGAGCTGATACAATTCCCGCTCGGTCTTCGCACGCAGGATGGCTTCGTTGGTAGCGCTGAGCGCGCCAAACATGCGGTTGAGCCGCCGCGTCGCGAGCTCGCTGGTCTGCCGCGCGGTCTCGCGCGCGAAATTGTCGAGCGCATAGGAGATGTTGGCCGACATCCGCTCGAACAGCGACACCATCTGCTCGTTCAGCGAGCCGGCTTCCCTGCGGGTCACATACAGCACGCCGACGCTCTTACCGCTGCAGAGCAGCGGCAGCGCAGCCGCCGCGCCGATGTGGGCCTTGGCTGCGCCCTCGCGCCACGCCAGCGAGCGAGGATCATTCAGGTAATCGTTGCTGATGCTCAGCTTCTGATTGCGAAAGGCTTCGCCGCCGACACCCGCTCCCTCGGGCGTGACGGAGTCGGTCGTGATCTCGAGCGAACGCAGCCGCGCAACGTCATCGCCGCAACCGGCCGCAAAGCACAGCCGCCGGCCATCCGGCCCCACCAGGAAAACCGCAACGGCCAAAAAGTTTCYGCTCGAAAACCCGGCGTCGCAGACCTTCTGGTACAGCTCGTCCGGCGATTTCGCGTAAAGGATCGCTTCGTTGATGGCGCTCAACGCTGCAAAGGTGCGCGCGAGGGTCGTCTGCACGGTCTCAGCTCCCGGGCATTTCTGCCTAATTCTCCCGGGTGCTTTATGAACGGCGACGGCCTAAGTGGTCGTTATTGCGCGCTGCAAACCCTCGATCAAAGTGAACGAGCTGCGAACGGCCGGCGCCAAACTGTCGGGAATGCCGCCGCACGGGAGGATTCTTCGACGAAAGGCGCGCTCTCTTTACGATTTTGCAGCCCTGTATTGGTTTACGGGAGATTGATATCGCTCCCACGCTTTGAGACGATGGCTCCCAACAAGCAGCCCGTTAAGGGCACAATGCCGAGGGAACGCCATGCCCGTCGTCAAGACCGACCGCCTCACGCTCATCAGCGCCGCGCTGCTCCGCGCCGCCGGAGCTTCCGACGAAGAGGCCGATGCGGTGGCCACAGGCTGCGTCAACGCCAACCTCGCCGGTCACGACTCTCACGGCGTGATCGCGGTTCCGACCTACATCGATCGCATCAAGGCCGGCCACATCGTGCCCGGCGCCAAATGGACCATCGTCCAGGAATCGCCGACCACGACCGTGATCGACGGCCAGTGGGGGTTCGGCTTCCACGTCAACGCCAAGGCGATGGCGCTGACGATCGAGAAGGCGAAGACGGCGAACGTCGCCGCCTGCACCGTGTTCCGGCAAAGCCATGTCGGCCGCCTCGCCGCCTATCCGTTGATGGCGATGCGCGAAGGCATGATCGGGATTGCGACGGCGGATTCCGGCCGCTCGCCGAAGCACGTGGCGCCGTTCGGCGGCAAGGAGGCGCGGCTCGGCACCAACCCGATCTCGATCGCGGTGCCGTCCGATCTCGACGCGCCGTTCTATCTCGACATGGCAACCTCGGCGGTTGCGGCCGGCAAGATCCAGCTCGCGGTCGCCCGCGGCGAGGAGATTCCGACGGGCTGGATCATCGATGCCGAGGGACGGCACACCACCGACCCCACGCAATATCGCAAGGGCGGCGCGCTGCTGCCGCTCGGCGGCACCGAGGGCTACAAGGGCAGCGGTCTCGCCGCGATGGTCGAGGTGCTGTGCGGCCTGCTCACCGGCCTCGGCTTCGGCGTCGAACCGACCGGACGTCACAATGACGGCTGCTTCATGGCCGTGTTCAACGTCGCCGCGTTCCGTCCGCTGAAGGATTTCAAGCGCGAGGTCGCCGAATTCGCGCGCTATCTGAAATCGACGCCACCCTCCGAAGGGAGCAAGGGCGTGTACTATCCCGGCGAGATCGAGGGGTTGCGCGAGCAGCAACGCCTGCGCGACGGCATCGAGATCGAGGATGCGACCTGGGAAAAGCTGCGCGCGCTGGCGGGCGAGTACCGGCTCGACACCGTCCTTGATCTGGCCTGACGGAATTTGGGAGAACAGCATGACGCGGCAGATGGTACTGGTCGGCTTCCTCCAGGCGCAGAACTGCACGAATTTGCCGAGCTCGTGGCGGCATCCGGACTCGCGCGACGATTCGATGTCGGCGGACTATTATCAAGAGATCGCGAAAATCCTCGAAGCCGGCAAGTTCCACATGGCGTTCTTCGACGATCGGCTGGCGATGCCGGACCGCTACGGCAACGATCATGCCCACACCGTCGAATACGGCATCCGCTGCGTGAAGATGGATCCGCTGATCGTGCTGACCACGATGGGCATGGTCACCGACAAGCTCGGCCTCGGCGCCACTTGCTCGACCACCTATTACGAGCCCTTCGACGTCGCCCGCCGCTTCGCGACCCTCGATTTGATGTCCGGCGGGCGCGCGGGCTGGAACGTCGTCACCTCGCTCAATGACGGCGAGGCCCTCAACATGGGTCGCGATTCCCATCCCGAACATGATTCGCGCTACGACCGCGCCGACGAATTCATGGAAGTCGTGCTCGGGCATTGGGACACTTGGGAAGACGGCGCGCTCATCATGGACAAAAAGAGCGGCCGTTTTGCCGATCCGGCCAAGGTGAAGCGGCTCGATCACAAGGGGGCGGCCTTCAAGTCCCGCGGACCCTTCACCGTGCCGCGCTCGGACCAGGGCCATCCCGTCATCATCCAGGCCGGCGCATCCGGCCGCGGCCAACGCTTTGCCGGCCATTGGGGTGAGGTGATCTTCACGGCTGCGCGCAATCTCGCTGGTGCCAAGGAAGGTTATGCCGCCGTTCGAAACGAGGCAGCCAAGGCTGGCCGCGATCCCGATCAGATGCGCCTTTGCAATTTGACGACGCCGGTCTGCGCCGCGACCAGGGCCGAGGCTGAGGACAAGATGGCGCTGATCAACAAACTGCCGCTCGAGATCGACGCGCTGTCGCTGCTGGCCGAAGCGCTCAACTACGATTTCGCCTCCAAGGACCTCGACGAGCCTTTGACGACGGACGATCTGAAGAGCATGCAGGGCATTCTGGGCCTCCGCGACGGTGTGCTGAAGAATTCCGGCAAGAGCAATCCGAGCGCGCGCGACTTCGTCACCTTCTCCGGCCGCGGCCAGGTCCACGACGCCATGGTCGGCGGTCCCAAGGAGATCGCAGACAGGCTGGAAGAGATGTTCGTCGAGCGTGGCTGTGATGGGTTCGTCATCGCCGCGACCTATGTGCCCGGTTCCTACGCCGATTTCGTGCAACATATCGTACCGGAATTGCAGCGCCGCGGCCTGTTCCAGAAGGACTATCGCGGCAAAACGCTGCGGGAAAATCTCGGGCTGAAGCGGCCCGTGGCCGGCGCCTGGAAGGTACAGCCGCGCGATGCCGCGGAATAACTGGAGGATCCGACATGCGCTGGCTGAAATTCACTGCCTCGGACAAGACCTCCTGGGGAATTGCCGAGGGCGACCAGGTGATCGCGGTCGACGGCGATCCCTTTGGCGAATGGCAGCGCACCTCGCGCACGCATCCGCTGGCGCAGGTTCGGATCGAGCTGCCGCTGATCCCGCGCACCTTCTATTGCGTGGGCTTGAACTATCTGAAGCACCTGAAGGAAGCCGCCGACAAGCGCGGCGAGGTGCCGGCCGTCCCTGATAGACCCGAGATCGGCTACCGCGCCCAGAACGCGCTGATCGCGCATGACGAGGACGTCGTGATCCCGTCCTTTGCGACGGACAAGATCCACTATGAAGGCGAGCTCGTCGTCGTGATCGGCAAGAAGGTGAAGCATCTCACCAAGCAGAATGCGATGGATTGCGTGTTCGGCTACACCATCGGCAACGACGTCAGCGAACGCAGCTGGCAGAAGGCCGACCGCAGCCTGTGGCGCTCGAAGAATGCCGACACGTTCAAGCCGATGGGCCCGTGGATCGAAACCGAGGCCAATCTGGCGAAAATGGAAACCGTCGTCCGGGTCAACGGCAAGGAGACCAACCGCTTCTACACCAACGACATGATCTTCGGCGTCGTGCCGTTCCTGGTCGAGCTGACCAAGTACTTCACGCTGTGGCCCGGCGACGTGATCTGGATGGGCACGGACGGCGCCTCGCCTGACATCGGGCACGGCGACGTGGTGGAGATCGACATCACGGGCGTGGGGACGTTGCGGAACAGGTTTGTGCGGGAGCAACGGTAGTCCTCATCCTGAGGAGCTTGCGAAGCAAGCGTCTCGAAGGATGAAGGCCCGGCTCTCGGCCTCGCCCTTCGAGACGGCCGCTGCGCGGCCTCCTCAGGGTGAGGAGATAGAGTTGTATACGCCGCGAGATCAACGGTGCCGTAGGGTGGGCAAAGCGAAGCGTGCCCACCACCTTCGCAAATCGAGGCGAGATGGTGGGCACGGCGCTATGCGCCTTTGCCTACCCTACGGCACTTCCCGCGCAATCAAAACGGCAGCGCCACACTCGTCTTGATCTCCTTCAGCACCACGTTGCTGCGCACGTAGCGGATGCCGGGAATGCGGAACATGAACTCGTCGAGGAACCTGTTGTAGGCCGCCATGTCCTGCACGACGACGCGCAAATGATAGTCGGCGTCGCCCGTGGTCGCGAAACACTCCAGCACTTCGCGCCGCGTGGTCACCCGCGCGACGAACTCGTCGACGAATTTGGCATCGTGCCGCTCCAGCGAGACATGCAGGATGGCTGACATCGCAAAGCCCGCCTGCTCGCGCGCGATCAGCGCGGCATAGCCCTGGATGACGCCGGCCTCCTCCAGCGCACGCACCCGGCGCCAGCACGCCGAGGTGGACATGCCGACCTCGTCGGCGAGCTGCTGGTTAGTGGCGCGGCCGTCCGTCTGGAGATGGGCGAGAATCCGCGCGTCCTGCTCTTCAATCATGGAAGCCCCCGATTCGGTAACTTCTACCGAATCATGCCATTTTCCGCAAAATTTTACCGAATTATCGATCAAGACAGGGTGAATAGGCAAGACCTACCAGCCTCCCCGGCATACCCTACCGTCATCAGGCAGGATGCCGCACGAGGTCCGCCATGGACGCCGTTCCATCACTCGACAGCTACGAGCTCTCAGACCGCTACGACCGCGAGGAGGGCCGCGTCTTCCTCACGGGCACGCAGGCCATCGTCCGCATCACGCTCGACCAGGCGCGGCGCGACCGCGCCGCCGGGCTGAACACCGCCGGCTTCATCTCCGGCTATCGCGGCTCGCCGCTCGGCGGCGTCGATCTCGAGCTCTGGCGCATCCAGGAGCGGCTCAAGCGGGATCGCATCGAATTTCTCCCTGCGGTGAACGAGGACCTCGCGGCAACGGCAGTGCTCGGCTCGCAGCAGGTCGAGACGCAGGCAGATCGCGAAGTCGATGGCGTGTTCGGGCTCTGGTACGGCAAGGGCCCCGGCGTCGATCGCTCCGGCGACGCCCTCAAGCACGGCAACGCCTATGGCTCCTCGCCGCGTGGCGGCGTGCTGGTCGTCGCCGGCGACGACCATGGCTGCGTCTCCTCCTCGATGCCGCACCAGTCCGATGTCGCCTTCATGAGCTGGTTCATGCCGACGCTGCACCCCGCAAGCGTCAGCGAATATCTCGAATTCGGCGAATATGGTTACGCGCTGAGCCGCTTCTCCGGCATGTGGGTCGGCTTCAAGGCGATTTCGGAAATCGTGGAGTCAGGCGCATCCGTCGCGCTGCGCCCGCCACGCGTCTTCAACACGCCCGATTTCACTCCGCCGCCGGGTGGCCTGCACTATCGCTGGCCCGACCTGCCGGGCCCCCAGATCGAGGAGCGGCTGGAGGCGAAGAAGCACGCGGTTTACGCCTTTGCAAAAGCCAATCCGATCGATCGCCACATCTACGATATTCCCAACGCCACATACGGCATCGTCACGACGGGCAAGGCGCATCTCGACCTGATGGAGGCCCTGCGGCTGATGGGCCTCGATGAAGCGGCCTGCCGCAACATCGGGATCGACGTCTACAAGGTCGGCATGGTCTGGCCGCTGGCGCTGCATGACGCGATGGACTTCGTGAAGGGCAAGCGCGAGATCCTCGTGGTCGAGGAAAAGCGCGGCATCATCGAGAGCCAGTTCAAGGAATATTTTTACGACTATCCAGGCTCAAAGCCCGAGCGCATGGTCGGCAAGCACGACGAGCGAGGGGCGCGGCTGATCTCCTGGATCGGCGAATTGTCGCCGCGTGCGCTTGCTGGCGTGCTCGCACGCCGGCTCGATCCGATGTTCCCAGGCCTCAATCTCGCCGCACGCGCGGCCGGCTTGATGCCCGAGGCCGCGCGCGCGATCAACGTCAGCGGTGCGACGCGCACGCCGTATTTCTGCTCCGGATGTCCGCACAACACGTCGACGAAGGTGCCGGAAGGCTCAAAGGCACTGGCCGGCATCGGCTGCCATTTCATGGCGAGCTGGATGGACCGCGAGACCTCCTCGCTGATCCAGATGGGCGGCGAAGGCGTCAACTGGGCGGCGTCGTCTCGCTTCACCGGCCACAAGCACGTGTTCCAGAATCTCGGCGAAGGCACCTACTACCACTCCGGCTCGATGGCGATCCGGCAGGCGATCGCCGCCAGGGCCAACATCACCTACAAGATCCTGTTCAACGATGCCGTGGCGATGACCGGCGGCCAGCCGGTCGACGGTCCCATCAGCGTGCATGCTATCGCCCACAGCGTTCGCGCCGAAGGCGTGGGGCGCATCGCGCTGGTGTCGGACGATCCCGCGCAGTTCTTGCCTGCTCGGTCGAATCCAACTGCCTCAGTGTCGAGCCGAGGGAGACGCCGTTCGGTCGCAAGCGCCAGATCAATCTCTCGTCCTGCAACAAGGATTTTTCCTGCCTCAACGGCTTCTGCCCGAGCTTCGTCACCGTCGAAGGCGCGACGCGCCGGAAGAAGAGTGCGAGCGAGATCGACGTAGTCGGTCGCGCGGCTACGCTTCCCCTGCCCGCTCCCGCCACGCTCGATCGTCCCTACGATTTGCTCGTGACCGGCGTCGGCGGCACCGGCGTGATCACGGTCGGCGCGCTGATCGGCATGGCCGCGCATCTGGAGCGGCGTGGCGTCTCCGTGCTGGATTTCACCGGCTTTGCACAGAAATTTGGTCCCGTGCTGAGCTTCATCCGCCTTGCGTCAAGTCCGGACGCGCTGCACCAGGTCCGCATCGACCAGGGCGCGGCCGACGCGCTGATCGGCTGCGACCTCGTCGTCAGTTCCTCACCTAAGGCGTCCGGCACCTATCGCCGCGGCATGCGCGCCGCGGTCAACACCGCGGAGATGCCGACCGGCGACGTCGTCCGCTTCCGCGACGCCGATCTCGCCTCGCCTGCCCGCCTGCGCGCGATCCGGCAAGTCATTGGCAACGACAATCTCGACACCATCAACGCCAACGCGCTCGCCGAGCGGCTGCTCGGCGATGCCGTCTATGCCAACATCATCATGCTCGGTTTCGCCTGGCAGCGCGGGCTGATTCCGGTCGCGCTGCCGGCGCTGCTGCGCGCGATCGAGCTCAACGGCGTCGCGGTCGAGCGCAACAAGCAGGCCCTTGCCTGGGGCCGGATCGCCGTAGCCGATCCGGAATTTTTGCCGGGGGGCGACGAGGCGCCCGAAGCCGAGACGCTCGATCAGATCATCGATCGCCGCGCCGATTTCCTCGCCGCCTATCAAGACGCCGCCTATGCGATGCGCTATCGGGCGACCGTCGCGAGGGTCCGCCGGGCCGAAGCCGCTCTGAGCAGTGAGGTGCTGACCGAGGCGGTCGCGCGCGCCCTGTTCAAGCTGATGGCCTACAAGGACGAATACGAGGTGGCGCGTCTGCACATGCAGAGCGGTTTCCTCGGCGAGCTGAAGCGCGAGTTCGAGGACGGTTTTCGCGTCCAATATCACCTCGCGCCACCGTTCCTGCCGTCAAAACCTGACGCACGCGGCCGTCCGCGCAAGCGCGCTTTCGGCCAGTGGATCCAGATGCCGCTCGCGATGCTGGCGCGGTTGAAGGGATTGCGCGGGACACCGTTCGATCCGTTCGGCTACACGGATGAGCGGCGCACTGAACGGGAATTGATCGCCTGGTATGAAGGCCTGATCGAACGCATGCTCGGGCAGCTCGACGCAGCGCATCTACCCGACCTCGTTGCCGTCGCAAAGGCGCCGATGGAGATCCGCGGCTACGGACCAGTGAAGGACACCGCGATCGCCAAGGTGAAGCCCGAGGTCGCGCGGCTGCTCACGAATTTGACGACGTCGGTAACGCAAAAGATGCACGCCCACGGTTGACGCGGCACCAGTGAGGCCTCAGCCTCCGGACTTTAGGCGGCACCCTGTTGGCGCCCCTGCAATCGGATGACGCATCATGGATTTCGACCAGTTGACCCTGAGTCAGGCCGTCGTCGACCTGCGCGCCGGGAAAGTCACGAGCACCGCACTCACGACGGAAGCACTGAGCCGCGCCAAAGCCCATGCCGAGCTCAATGCCTTCGTCACGCTGGACGAGGCGGGCGCCCTGAAGGCCGCGGCTGCGTTCGACGCATCGGGCGACAAGACAAAACCGCTCGGCGGCGTGCCCATCGTGATCAAGGACAATATCGAGGTCGCGGGACTGCCCTGCAGCGCCGGCACACGGGCACTGAAGGACTACGTTCCGAAGGCCGATGCGCCCGTAGTCGCGAAGCTGCGGGCTGCAGGCGCCGTCATCATCGGCAAGACCAGCATGCACGAGCTCGCCTTCGGCATCTCCGGCTACAACACCGCGTTCAAGACCGGCGCGGAGTTCGGCGTGCGCAACGCTTATGACCGCACGCTGATCGCCGGCGGCTCCTCGTCCGGCACGGGCGCCGCGCTCGGCGCGCGGATCGTCGCGGGCGGGCTCGGCACCGACACCGGCGGATCGGTCCGGGTCCCCGCCGCGCTGAACGGATGCGCCGCGTTGCGCCCGACGGTCGGGCGCTATCCGCAAGCTGGCATCGCGCCGATCTCGCACACCCGCGACACCGCGGGGCCTATGGCCGCGACGATGGCAGATGTCGCGCTGCTCGATCGCGTGATCGCCGGCGGCGACGAGGTTACGCCGGCTGATCTGAAGCAGGTGCGGATCGGCATCGCAAGATCGATGCTGACCAATCTCGACGCCGATACGGAAGCCGCGTTCCACGCGGCGATCGCAAAAGTGAAGGCGCAGGGCGTCACGGTCGTCGAGATCGAGATGCCTGAGCTCGCCGAGCTCAACGGCCAGGTCAGCTTTCCCGTCGCGTTGTATGAGGCCTATGACGACATGGTCGCCTATCTCAAGCACACCGGGACCGGCCTCAGCGTCGAGGCGCTGGCAGAGAATATCTCCAGCGCCGACGTGAAAGGCATCTATGATGGCATGGTGATCCCGCGAAAACTGCCCGGACCCGACAACGCGCTGTTCGACGCGAGGCCGATCTATGACGCCGCGATCAAGACCGCACGCCCCGCGCTCCAGGCGCTCTACGGCAATACGTTTGCCAGCAACAAGCTCGACGCCGTCGCCTTCCCGACCACGCCGCGCGTTGCAATTGCCTCCAACCCGGACGCCAGCAGTCTCGAGAATTTCGGCCTGATCATCCAGAACACCGATCCCGGCAGCAATGCCGGCATTCCCGGCGTCCAGATCCCGATCGCGCTTGGCGCGACAAGCAAATTGCCGATCGGACTTGAGCTGGATGGCCCGGCGGGCAGCGATCGCCGCCTGCTTGGGATCGGCATGGCGCTCGACAGCGTGTTTGGGCGGCTGCCCGCGCCACACTAACGCTATTGTAGGGTGGGCAAAGCGAAGCGTGCCCACCATTGGTGCCGATTAGAAAAGATGGTGGGCACAGCGCTTCGCGCCTTTGCCCACCCTACAGTTCTGCCGCCGCCGCACTTGAGGCAAGCACATATCCACCTCCTCACCCTGAGGAGCTTGCGAAGCAAGCGTCTCGAAGGGCGAGGCCACCAGCGGGGCCCTCATCCTTCGAGACGCGCGTTCCGCGCTCCTCAGGATGAGGAACGATGACGTCTCACGCATACGGATTGATCAGCTTCTGCTGCTCGGCGCTGTGCTGGACGAGCATGTCGATGAAGGTCCTGACCTTCGCCGACAGATGATGCCGATGCGGATAGACCGCGTTCATCGACATCTCGACCGGCCGGTACTCCGGCAGGAGGCGCACCAGCCGGCCCGCATCGAGGTCATCACCCACCAGAAAGCCGGCCGCAAGACTGATGCCGGCGCCCTGCAACGCGGCCTCGCGCAGCGCTTCGCCGCTATTGGTGATCAGATTGCCTGAGACGCGCACCGAGGCCGGCGTGCCCTTGCGATCGAAGAAGCGCCACTCGTCGAAGGGATAGTTGATGTGGCGTACGCAATTGTGCCCGGCGAGTTCTTCGAGCGTCTGCACGCGCCCATGCGCCTCGATATAGCCGTGCGAGCAGCACAGCACGTGCCGCCAGGTCGCCAGGCTCCGCACGATCAGGCTGGAGTCCGGCGGCGCGACCATGCGCAGCGCGAGATCAAAGCCCTCCTCGATCAGGTCGACATTGGTCTCGCCCATGCGCAGATCGACCTTGACCTCCGGATAGGTCGCGAGGAATTCGGCCATCACGGGCGCGACGAACGGCACCATGTGGGTGGCGGTGTGAATGCGCAGCGTGCCGCGCGGCGTCGATTGCAGCGCGCCGGCGATGTCATCGGCTTGTTCGAGATCGGCGAGGATCTGGGTCGAGCGGTCGTAATAGGCCTTGCCGATTTCGGTGAGGCTCACTTTTCGCGTGGTGCGGTTCAGCAGACGAACCCCGAGCCGGTCCTCCAGCGCCTGGACGTGGTTGCTCACCATGGTCGTGGACATGTTGAGCCGGCGGGCGGCGGCGGAAAATCCGCCATTTTCGACCACCCGGACGAAGGCGGTGAGACTGGTGAAGCGGTCCATCGGTCTGGCTCCGGATTATCCGCTATGGGTGGATAATGCTTCCATTTCTTCCGGGATTATCACAAGCGGGAAGACAGCGCATCTTGCCGGCATCAACGGCGCACCGTTCGGATCGGGGCGGTTGGGAATTCCGAGGATGCCATGTCGAGCGCTTCTTATGTCACTGAAACCAATCAGAAACTCAGCTTTCGCCCGTCCCGGCAGGCGGTCAAGCGGGCGGCCATCGGCTTGGCACTGGCCCTCGGAATCGCCGCGGCCGGCGACTTCGGCTACAACTACCTGAGCACCGGCCGCTACCTCGAATCCACCGACGACGCCTATGTGAAGGCGGATTCCACCATCATCGCACCCAAGGTTTCCGGCTACATCGCGAAGGTGCTGGTTGGCGACAACGAGAAGGTCCGGGCCGGCCAGCTCCTCGCCAAGATCGACGACCGCGACTTCAAAGCCGCGCTCGACCAGGCCCGCGCCGACGTCGCCGCCGGCGAAGCCTCGGTGCGCAACATCGACGCCCAGCTCGAGCTGCAGCAGCCGATCATCGAGCAGAGCACGGCCGACGTGGCCGCGGCCGACGCCAATCTGAAATTCGCCCAGGAAGAACGCGCCCGCTACGACGACCTGATGAAGTCGGGCTCCGGCACGATCCAGCGTGCGCAGCAGACCGATGCGGCACTGCGCGCCAGCAACGCGCAATTGCAGCACGCCAAGTCGGGCCTGGTGGCCGCACAGCGCAAGGTCGATGTGCTCACCACCCAGCGCGCCCAGGCCACGGCGCAGCTCGACCGCGCCCGCGCGGTCGCACTGCAGGCAGAGCTGAACCTGTCCTACACCGAGATCACCGCACCGGTGGACGGCACGGTCGGCGCACGCTCATTACGCGTCGGCCAGTATGTGCAGGCCGGCACGCAATTGATGGCGGTGGTGCCGCTCGATGCGGTCTATGTCGTCGCGAACTTCAAGGAGACGCAGCTCACGCATGTGCGTGCGGGCCAGCCGGTCGAGCTGCAGGTCGACAGTTTTCGCAATCGCACGCTTCGCGGTCACGTCGACAGCCTTTCGCCGGCCAGCGGACTTGAATTCGCGCTGCTGCCGCCCGATAACGCCACCGGAAATTTCACCAAGATCGTGCAACGCGTGCCGGTGAAGATCGTGCTCGATGACCACAGCCTGACCGGCCTGCTCAGGCCCGGCATGTCGGCGGTGCCGACCATCGACACCAAGGCGACGGTGCTGGCCGAGCGCGAGACGGCCAAGCGACTCGCCGACAACACACCCCGCCCGAACGGCGGCTGAGGCGGGGAAGACCGGCAGATTATCAAGTCCTGCCGGACGATCCTTCCCACACTTCCTCGATTATCGAAACCAACCGCCTAATGCATCCTGTCTCCGTGACCGAGACGAGGCTTCCATGAGCACGCTCCAACCGACCGTCGACGCCGCCTCCACTGCCAGCATTCCCGCCCCTGCTGCGCCCGCCACGCCGGCCGTTTCCGCAAAAACCTGGATCGCGGTGATCGGCGCGACTCTCGGCGCCTTCATGGCAGTGCTGAATATCCAGATCGTCAACGCTTCGCTCGCCGACATCCAGGGCGCGATCGGCGCCGGCATCGACGACGGTGGCTGGATCTCGACCTCCTACCTGATCGCCGAGATCGTCGTGATCCCGCTCTCCGGCTGGCTCGCGCAGGTGTTCTCGATCCGCATCTATTTGCTCACCAATGCGGTCCTGTTCCTGGTTCTGTCCGCGGCCTGCGCGCTGGCGCAGGACCTGCCGCAAATGATCGTGCTGCGCGCGGTGCAAGGTTTCACCGGCGGCGTGCTGATCCCGATGGCCTTCACGCTCATCATCACGCTGCTGCCGCGCACCAAGCAGCCCGTCGGCCTTGCGCTGTTCGCGCTGTCGGCGACGTTCGCACCGGCGATCGGCCCGACCATCGGCGGCTATCTCACCGAGAATTTCGGCTGGCAGTACATCTTCTACGTCAACCTCGTGCCCGGCGCGATCATGGTCGGCATGCTCTGGTACGCGCTCGACGCCAAGCCCATGAAGCTTGCGCTGCTGCGCGAGGGCGATTGGGCCGGCATCATCACCATGGCGATCGGCCTGTCGGCGCTTCAGACCGTGCTGGAAGAGGGCAACAAGGACGACTGGTTCGGCTCGCCTTTCATCGTCAAGCTGTCGGTCATCGCGGCCACCGCGCTGACCGCCTTCCTGATCATCGAGCTCACGGCGAAGAAGCCGCTGCTCAACTTGCGCCTGCTGGTGCGTCGCAATTTCGGCTTCGGCATGCTCGCGAACTTCCTGCTCGGTGTCGCGCTCTACGGTTCGGT
This sequence comes from Bradyrhizobium sp. 2TAF36, assembly GCF_052114925.1. Lineage (NCBI taxonomy): Bacteria > Pseudomonadati > Pseudomonadota > Alphaproteobacteria > Hyphomicrobiales > Nitrobacteraceae > Bradyrhizobium > Bradyrhizobium sp. 2TAF36. The sequence continues at coordinate 128,244 of NZ_JBFRFR010000010.1, forward strand.
GTTCATCCTGCCGCAATATCTGGCGCGCATTCAGGGCTACAATGCCGAGCAGATCGGCATGGTGCTGGCCTGGACCGGACTGCCGCAACTCGTGCTGATCCCGCTGGTGCCGCGCCTGATGCAGAAGTTCGACGCGCGGATCATCATCGGCGTCGGCTTCGTCCTGTTCGCGGCCTCGAACTTCCTGAACATTTATATGACCAACGATTACGCTGCCGACCAGCTGTTGTGGCCCAATGTCGTCCGTGCGATCGGCCAAGCGCTCGTGATGGCGCCGTTGTCGGCTGTGGCGACCGCCGGCATCGAAGCGGAGAATGCTGGCTCGGCCTCGGGCCTGTTCAACATGATGCGTAATCTCGGCGGCGCCGTCGGCATCGCCCTGCTCCAGACCGTGCTGACCAAGCGCGAGCAATATCACTCCAACGTGCTGATGCAGTCGGTCTCGGTGTTCGAGCAGGCGACGCGGACGCGGCTGGAGCAGCTTACCCAATATTTCATCAATCACGGCGTGCTCGACCGCGCCGACGCCGCGCATCGCGCCTATGTCGCGATCGGCCACACCGTGCAGAAGCAGGCTTACATCTTCGCCTTCAGCGACACCTTCTACCTGCTCGGCATGGCACTGATCGTGGCCCTGATCGCCGTATTCTTCCTGAAGAAACCCGGCCAGACCTCGACCGGTGGAGCTCACTGAGATCAACCCAAGAGACTAACTCAAGCAAAGGAGAACGACCATGAAGCCCCGCATGAACTTCTACCAGGCCGCCCCCGACACGATGAAGGCGCTGATGGCGCTGGAGGAGCAGATCCAATCCACGGGACTCGAGAAATCGCTGATCGAGCTCGTCAAGATCCGGGCGTCGCAGATCAACGGCTGCGCCTTCTGCATCAACATGCACACCGAGGACGCCCGCAAGCGCGGCGAGACCGAACAGCGCATCTATCTGCTCAACGCCTGGCGCGAATCCCCGCTCTATACCGATCGCGAGCGGGCCGCGCTCGCCTGGACGGAATCAGTGACGCTGATCTCCGAGACCCACGCGCCGGACGACGTCTACGAGCAGGTCCGCGCGCAATTCTCCGATGCGGAGACGGTGAACCTGACGATGCTGATCGGGGCGATCAATGCCTGGAACCGAATCGCGATCGCGTTCCGCGCGGTGCATCCGGTGAAGGTGAAGGCGTCCGTGGCGTGAGGGGTGGTGTTTCCCCACGCACAACTGTCATGCCCCGCGAAGGCGGGGCATCCAGTATTCCAGAGGCCGTACTGATTCAACCGCGAGGCCGCAGCGTACTGGATCGCCCGGTCAAGCCGGGCGATGACAGCTGAGCGTGCGGCTCAGACCGCCGTCGCCTTGGCGAACTCGATATAAATCTCCCGCAGCCGCGTGGCCATCGGGCCGGGCTTGCCATCGGCGACCTTCTTGCCGTCGATCGCAACCACCGGCTGGACGAACAGCGACGCCGAGGTGGCGAAGGCTTCCTTGGCGGCGAGCGCCTCGGCGACCGTGAAGGAACGTTCCTCGACGCGAAGCTGACGCTCTTCGGCGAGCGCCACAACGGCCTTGCGGGTGCAGCCCGGCAGGATCGCGTTGGAGTTCTTGCGGGTCACGATGACGTCGTCCTTGGTCAGGATGAACGCCGAGGACGAACCGCCCTCGGTGACGTAGCCGTCTTCCAGCATCCAGGCCTCGCCGGCACCGGCTTCGGCCGCAGCCTGCTTCGCCAGAACCTGCGCGAGCAGTGCCACGCTCTTGATGTCGCGCCGCTCCCACCGGATGTCGGGCACGGTGATCACGTTGATGCCGGTCTTGGCCGAGGCGGCGTTGATGATGTCCTTCTCGGAGGTGAACATCACCAGGCTCGACTTGACGTCGCCCTTGGGGAAGGCGAAGTCGCGGCCCTTGTCGGCGCCGCGCGTGACCTGCAGATAGACGAGGCCGTTCTCGACCTTGTTGCGCGCGATCAGCTCCTTCTGGAGCTCGGTGATGCGCTCGACCGTCTCCGGCAACTTCAGCTTGATCTCGCCCACCGAGCGCTCCAGGCGCGTCAGGTGCGAAGCGTTGTCGACCAGCTTGCCGTCGAGCACCGCCGAGACCTCGTAGATGCCGTCGGCGAACAGGAAGCCGCGATCGAGGACCGAGATTTTGGCGTCCGAGAGCGGGACGAATGAGCCGTTGACGTAGGCGATCGAGTCCAAGGCAGGTCTCCTGGGGAGGGAAAGGGGGATTTGCCTGCCCGTATACGGGATTTGTTGGGGCCACGAAACCCTCAACCCGTCATTACGGGGCGGCGCGAAGCGACGAGCCCGGAATCCATAACCCCGGCCGGTGGTTATGGATTCCGGGCCCGCGCCAAGAGGCGCGTCCCGGAACGACAGCAGAGGTTAATGCGACAAAATCTTCGACAGGAACTTCTGCGCGCGGTCGCTGCGCGGCTTGCCGAAGAAGTCCTCCTTCGCCGCGTCCTCGACGATCTCGCCGCGGTCCATGAAGATGACGCGGTTGGCGACCTTGCGGGCAAAGCCCATCTCGTGGGTGACGACCATCATGGTCATGCCTTCGCGGGCGAGATCGACCATGACGTCGAGCACCTCGCTCACCATCTCGGGGTCGAGCGCCGAGGTCGGCTCATCGAACAGCATGACGATCGGGTCCATGGCGAGCGCACGGGCGATCGCGACGCGCTGCTGCTGGCCGCCGGAGAGCTGCGCCGGAAATTTCTGCGCCTGCTCCTTCAAGCCGACGCGGTCCAGGAGCTGCATACCCTTTGCCACAGCCGTGTCGGACGACCGTCCTAGCACCTTCTGCTGCGCGAGGCAGAGGTTGTCGATGATCTTCAGATGCGGGAACAGCTCGAAATGCTGGAACACCATGCCGACGCGCGAACGCAGTTTCGGCAGATTGGTCTTGGGGTCATTGACCTTGGTGCCGTCGACGCTGATGTCGCCCTCCTGGAACGGCTCCAGCGCATTGACGCATTTGATCAGCGTCGACTTGCCCGAGCCCGAGGGGCCGCAGACCACGACGACCTCGCCCTTGGTCACGCTGGTGGTGCAGTCGGTCAGCACCTGGAAGGTCGGGGTGTACCATTTGTTGACGTGGCTGATTTCGATCATGACCGATGCGCTCTATCGAATGATGGCGATGCGCGACTGGAGGCGGCGAACGCCGAAAGACGCGATGCAGGAAATGGTGAAGTAGACGACGGCGGCAAACAGATACATCTCGACCAGACGGCCATCGCGCTGCGCGACCTTGCTGGCCGCGCCGAGGAAGTCCGGGATCGACAGCACATAGACCAGCGAGGTGTCCTGGAACAGCACGATGGTCTGCGTCAGCAACACCGGCAGCATGTTGCGGAACGCCTGCGGCAGCACGACGTAGCGCATGGTCTGCGCGTAAGTCAGGCCGAGCGCGTTGGCGGCGGCCGGCTGGCCGCGCGAGATCGACTGGATCCCGGCGCGCATGATCTCGGAGAAGTACGCCGCCTCGAACATGATGAAGGTGATGAGCGAGGATGCGAACGCGCCGACGCTGATCGGACGCGAGGCGCCGGTCACCCACTGCCCGATATAGGGCACCAGGAAATAGAACCAGAAGATCACCAGCACCAGCGGCAGCGAGCGCATGAAGTCGACATAGACACCCGCGATGCGCCCGAGTGTCTTGTAGCCGGACAGCCGCATCAGGGCGATCGCCGTGCCGAAGATCAGGCCGCCGAAGGCGGCGAGCGCCGTCAGCGTCACCGTGAAGGTCATGCCCTCGTAGAACAGATAGGGCAGCGAGCGGCGGATGACCTCGAAATCGAGATTGCTGAACATGGTGCTATTTCCCCGTGATGTAGCCGGGGATCGCGACCCAGCGCTCGAGGAAGCGCATCGCCGTCACGACAATGGCGTTGACAAGGAGATAGAGCAGGGTCGCTGCCGTGAAAGCCTCGAACACCTGGAACGAGAATTCCTGCATCGAGCGCGCCTGACCAGTCAATTCGATCAGGCCGATCGTGATGGCGACAGCCGTGTTCTTGATGGTGTTGAGGAACTCGGAGGTCAGCGGCGGCAGGATGATGCGGAACGCCATCGGCAGCAGCACGTAGCGATAGCCTTGCATGGTGGTCAGCCCGAGCGCGGTCGCCGCCATTTTTTGGCCGCGCGGCAGCGAGCCGATACCGGCCTGCAATTGTATCGCGACGCGGGCCGACATGAAGAAGCCGATGCCGATCGCGGCCGTCCAGAACGGCGCGTTCGGCAGCTGCTTCAGCCAGAGGCCGGCGGCCTTCGGCAGCAATTCCGGCAGCACGAAGAACCACAGGAACAGCTGCACCAGCAGCGGCATGTTGCGGAAGAACTCGACCCAGCAGAAGCCGAACCAGTAGGCGCCCTTGGACGGCAGCGTGCGCATGACGCCGACGAGCGAGCCGAAGATCAGCGCGATGATCCAGGCGAGCGCCGCCGTCTTGAGGGTCAACACCAGTCCCGACAGCAGCATATCGAGATAGGTGCCGGTCCCCATCGGGTTCGGCTCGAAGAAGATTCCCCAGTTCCAGTGGTAGTTCACGTGTCCCCCGCGCGAACGCGCCAGCTATGGATGTCCCGGCGCCTATGCAAATGTCCGGCCACGTGTCAAGAGTGGCCGGACATGATCCCGATCCGGAGACCGAGGTTATATCTTACTTATAGTCGTCCGGGTTCGGCGAGTCCGAAGGTTTCGCGAACTCGTTCTTCAGCTCGGCCGAGATCGGGGTGTTGAGGTTGAGGCCCTTCGGCGGGATCTTGGCCGTGAACCACTTATCGTAGATTTTCAGGCCCTCGCCGGAGGTGTAGAGCGCAGCGGTTGCTGCATCGACCACCTTCTTGAACGGCGCGTCGTCCTTGCGCAGCATGATGCCGTAGGGCTCAGGCTTGGAGAACGCGTCCTTGGAGATGACATAGTCGTCCGGCGTCTTCGAGCCGGCAACGAGGCTCGCGAGCAGAACGTCGTCCATCACGAAGGCGACCGCGCGGTCGGTCTCGACCATCAGGAAGGCCTCGGCATGGTCTTTGGCCGGGATGATATTGGCACCCAGGCTCTTCGCGACATTGGCCTCGGTGAGCTGCTTGATGTTGGTGGTGCCGGCGGTGGAGACCACCGTCTTGCCCTTGAGATCGTCGATCGACTTCAGGCCGCTCGACTTCTTGAAGACGTAGCGGCTGGCAGTCAGATAGTGCGTGTTGGTGAAGGCCACCTGCTTCTGGCGGTCGGCATTGTTGGTGGTCGAGCCGCATTCGAGGTCGATCGTGCCGTTGGCCATCAGCGGAATACGGGTCGCCGAGGTCACCGGATTGAGCTTGACCTCGAGCTTGTCGAGCTTGAGCTCCTTCTTCACGGCGTCGACGATCTTGTAGCAGATGTCCATCGCGAACCCGACGGGCTTCTGGTTGTCGTCGAGATAGGAGAACGGGATCGAGGAATCGCGGAAGCCGAGCGTGATGGCGCCGGTGTCCTTGATGTTCTTCAGCGTGCCGGTCAGCTCCTGGGCCCCGGCCTGGCTGACGGCGAAGGTCGCGGCGAGCGCGAGGCCGATGCTACGGAAATGTCTCACTTTTTTATTCCCCTTTCAGGATGATGCGGCCCGGATGCAAGCACAGATTGGGCCGGATTAGAATGTGACTTTCGGCTGGATTGCGGCTCAGGTTAATGGCTCAGCCGAGTGGCTTGGGCAATTCCCCGAGATCCCAGAACAGCCCGGCCATCACCGTCAAGGCCTCTTCGGTCAATGGCAGCAGGATGTGCTCATTGGGCGCATGCTGGGAGCAGCCGGGATAGGAGTGCGGGACCCAGATCGTCGGCAGGCCCAGGATCTCGGAAAACACGTCGTTGGGCAGCGAGCCGCCGAAATTCGGCAAAACGGCCGGCGCCTTGCCGGTGGTCTCCTTCACCGAATCCGCCGCCCACGTGATCCAGGGGCTGTCGAAATCGGTGCGCGACGCCGCAAAGCTCTGGGCGGCCCGCACCTCGACCATCGGAAAGCCCTTTTGCACCAGATGCGCGCGGACCGCATCGATCAGGCCGTCGACCTTGGTGCCGACCACGAAACGCAGTTGCAGCACGGCATTGGCGTGGCCGGGGATGGCATTCGCGGGCTTCTCGATATTTCCGGACGACATCGCCAGCACTTCGAGCGTGTTCCAGGCATAGAGCCGCTCGGCGGCCGACAGCCCTTCCTCGCCCCAGTTCTCCGCGAGCGCCGGCTCGTCCTCGGTCGGCACCACCTGCACGTCGGCGAGATAGCTGCGGATCTGGTTGGTGAGCCGCGGCGGCTTCAGCGCGTCGAGTTGAAGCCGGCCATGGCCGTCGACCAGCGTCGAGATCGCGTTGACGAGAATGGTCGCGGGGTTGGCGAGCACGCCGCCCCAATTGCCGGAATGATGGCCGCCATCGCGCAGATTGACGTCGAGATGAATGCGGATGCCGCCGCGGCAGCCCAGGAACAAGGTCGGCCGGTCGGCCGACAGGCGCGGTCCGTCGGAGGCCATGAACAAATCGGCCTTGAGCGCATCGCGATTGAGGTCGCAGACCTTGCCGAGGTCGGGCGAGCCGATTTCCTCGCCCATTTCGACGATGAATTTTGCGTTGAAGCCGAGCTTGCCGCCGCGGGCCTCGCGCACTGCGCGGAGTGCTGCCATGTTGATGCTGTGCTGGCCCTTGTTGTCGGCGGTGCCACGGCCATAGAGCCGCGTGCCCGCAACCGTCGTGCGCCAGGGATCGCGGCCGTCGCGCCACTCCCCCTCCATGCCGTCGACGACGTCACCATGGCCGTAGATCAGCACGGTTGGCGCTGACGCGCTCTCGTGATGCTCGGCGAACAGGAACGGCGCCTTGCCGCTCGGGGATTCGACGATGCGGCTGGTAAAGTCGAGCGCAGCAAAGGAGGGCATCATCTCCTGTTCCAGATAGGAACGCAGTTCGGCGCCGCGCGACGGATTCTGGCTCTCGGTCTTGAAGGCGACGCGGCGGTCGAGTTCAGCGAGGAACGCGCCGGATTTGAAATCCTCACGGGCGCGGGAGATGGCGTCGGCTCTGGTCATGATTTGCTTTTCGGACTTCGAGGCGAAGGACCCTACCCGAGACAGGGTGGCCTTCGAAAGTGGCGGGGACTTGGACAGTTCTTGTAGTTCTCTTGCGATTTCGTTCTTGCTCTCTTGAGATTGGCTTGCCAAGAGCGGGAGCGCCGCTGATTTTGGCCTTGCCAAGCGCAAGCCTTTCTATTCTTGGCCCTTGCCAAGGGCCAAGAATATGCAAGAACTTCGCCAAGTTGAGGCGCACGTTTATCATTCGAAGAGCGCTCGGTATAGGGCGCCGGGGGATCATCATGGCCAAGCAGATCAGGCTCAACGCCTTTGCGATGAATTGCGTCGCGCATCAATCACCCGGGCTGTGGACCCACCCGCGCGATCGCACCGCCGAATATAACCGCCTGCCCTACTGGATCGATCTCGCCAGGACACTGGAACGCGGCCGTTTCGACGGTTTGTTCCTGGCCGACGTGCTCGGGGTCTATGACGTCTATGGCAACAGCCCTGACGCGGCCTTGCGCAATGCAGCGCAGACGCCGTCGAACGAGCCGCTGCTGCTGCTCTCGGCGATGGCGGCGGTGACGAAAAATCTCGGCTTCGGCGTCACCAGCAACCTGTCCTTCGAGCCGCCCTACCCGTTCGCGCGGCGGATGTCGACGCTCGACCATCTCACCGAGGGACGGATCGGCTGGAATGTCGTCACCGGCTATCTCGACAGCGCCGCGCGCGGCGCCGGCAAGGACAAGCAGACCGGACACGACGATCGCTACGACATCGCCGACGAATATATGGAGGTGGTCTACAAGCTCTGGGAAGGGAGCTGGGAGGACGACGCGGTGCTGCGCGACCGCAAGCGCGGCATCTTCACCGATCCGAGCAAGGTTCATCGCATCAATCATGAGAGCGCGAATTACCGCATCAACAACACCATCCATCTCAGCGAGCCATCGCCGCAGCGGACGCCCGTGCTGTACCAGGCCGGCACCTCGCCGCGCGGCCGGCAATTCGCGGCGAAGCATGCCGAATGCGTGTTCATGTCAGGACCGTCGGCCAAGATCATTGCGCCGCGCGTCTCCGCGATCCGCCAGGAAGCCGCCGCGCTCGGCCGCAATCCGGCGGAGATCCTGATGTTCAACATGATGACGATCATCCTCGGCAACACGGAAGCCGAAGCGGCGGCCAAGTATGCCGACTACCGGTCGCATATCAGTCCGGAAGGCGCGCTGGCCCTGATGTCGGGATGGACCGGCATCGACTTCTCCGGCTACGAGCTCGACCAGCAGGTGCGTCACGTCCAGAACGACGCCGGCCGCAGCGCACTCGATAACGTCACCCGCGGCGACCCCGACCGCGTCTGGACCGTCCGCGACGTCATCGAGCATGTCGGCATCGGTGGCGCCGGCCCGGTCGTGGTCGGCACGCCCGAGAGCGTCGCCGACAAGATCGAGGATTGGTTCGAGAAGACTGACGTCGACGGCCTCAACGTCGCCTTTGCGATCTCGCCCGGCGATTTCGAGGATATCGCCGACATGCTGGTGCCGGAGCTGACCAAGCGCGGCCGCTACAAGCCGGAATATGCAAAGGGCACGCTGCGGGAGAAGCTGTTCGGCGACGGCCGTGCGCGGCTCGACGCACCGCATCCGGCGGCGGGGTATCGGGTGGGGAAGAAGGGGTAGAAGCCGCTAGGTACGCTGTCATGCCCCGGCTTGCCGCCTTCGCCAAAAGGCTTCGGCGGCCGAGTACCCTTGTGGTCCCGGCGTAGCCTTGGCGGAGCCGGGACCGGGGCATCCAGTACGCCGCGGCCTATCGAGGAATCACAGCCGTCTCTGGAATACTGGATCGCCCGATCAAGTCGGGCGATGACAGCTGAGAACGTGGCGAGCACCGACGCGATGGCGCGCTGCCCTACACCTTCCCGTCCACCATTACCTCGATCAGCTTCGTCCCCGGCCGACCGAACGCCGACGCCAGCGTCGCCTTCAACTCGCGGGGATCACTCACCTTGATCGCCTCGCAGCCGAGCGCCTTCGCAATCCCTGCGAAATCCACCGGCGGATCGACGAAATCCATGCCGACGTAATTGTCGTCACCATGGAAGGCGAGCAGGCGCTGCTTGATGATGCGGTAGCCGCCATTGTTGGCGATGACGACGTTGAGCGGCAGCTTGTGATGCGCCGCCGTCCACAGCGACTGGATCGAATACATCGCGCTGCCGTCGCCGGAGAAGCAAACCACCGGGCGATCCGGATTGGCGATGCTGGCGCCGACGGAGGCCGGCAGGCCCCAGCCGATGCCGCCGGAGGCAAGCCCATGATAGCCGAAGCGGTCGCGGTGCGGACGCAGCGCCGTGATCTGGCGGCTCGAGGTGAGCCCTTCGTCGACGAGGATCGCATGATCGGGCATGGCCTCGACCATTTGCAGCACCAGGAAGTCGGGATCGATGGGGCTGCGGCCGGCGCTCTTGCCGATCTGCTCGACCAGCGCGGCACGCCGCGCGGTCCAGTTCTTCGGCGCGAGTTCGACGAGGCGCTGCTTTGCACGGCTTGCCAGCGCGGCGCCGCCCATCTCCTTCAGCATCGGGATCAGCGCCCGCAGCGTTTCCTTCAGATCCGCCTTCAGCGCGATTTCAGCCCCGTAGTTCTTGGCGATCTCCCAATCGACGAGGCCGATCTGCACGATGCCCAGGCCATCCGGCAGCGCATCGACTTCGCTGTAGACGGACATGCGCAAGGGATCGCCGCCAAGCGCGATCAGAAGATCGTAAGGTGCGAGTGTGTCGCGCGCGACCTTCTGCACGCGGGCCAGCGTACCGAGGAAGCTCGGGCTTTCCGAGAGGAAATGCGAGCCGTAGGGCGTCGAGGATTGATAGGCGGCCGCACCAAGCAGCTCGGCGAGTTCGGCGGCCTCCTTCAGTGCATCGCTCTTGACCACCTCGTCCATGGTGACGATGACGGGACGTTCAGCCTTGAGCAGCCGCGCGGCAAACGCCTTCAGCGCCTCGTCCGACGGCTTTACGCGAGCATCGATCCGGGTGGAGCGACCGAGATCGATGCCGGCCTCGCTGTTGAGGATGTCGCCCGGCAGCGAGATGAACACCGGCCCGGTCGGCGGCGTCATCGCGACCTTGGCGGCGCGGCGGACGATGCGCGGCAGATCTTCCAGCCGCGTCACCTCGACCGCCCATTTCACCAGCGGCTCGGCCATACGCACCAGCGGGCCATAAAGCACCGGCTCCATCAGGCCGTGGCCCTGCTCCTGCTGGCCGGCGGTCAGGATCATCGGCGTGCCCGTGAACTGGGCGTTGTAGAGCGAGCCCATCGCGTTGCCGAGCCCCGGCGCGACATGGACGTTGCAGGCGACGAGCTTGCCGGAGGCGCGGCTGTAGCCATCCGCGATCGCCACCACCAGGCTCTCCTGCATTGCCATCACATAGGTGAGATCAGGATGGTCCTTCAGCGCGTGCATGATCGGCAGCTCAGTGGTGCCGGGATTGCCGAACAGATGGGTGATGCCCTCGTCCTTGAGCAGCGCGAGAAAAGCGGAGCGGCCGGTAATCTTGTTCTTCATGTTTCCTCCAGGCCCCGCGGGCGCTGCCGCAAGGTGAGGCATGATGGCCGAACTTGGCCGAGGCACGCAAGGAAGCGCCGTCATGGCAGACTTGCGTCGGCGCGGGCAAGCTGGGAACATGCTCGGGCGTAAACCTGCACGGGGAGACGCGATGGCCTATGACGAGAACACCGCGGCGCGGGTGCGCAAATTGCTGGCGGGTCAGCGAGACGTCGCGGAAAAGAAGATGATGGGCGGCCTCTGCTTCATGGTGAACAACACCATGTGCTGCACCGTAAGCGGGCGCGGCGGCATGCTGATCCGTGTCGGCCCGGACGCGCATGCACGCATGCTGCAGGAGCCGCACGCCAGCCCGATGGAAATGCGCGGGCGCATCATGACCGGCTTTGTGCGCGTCGCGCCGGACGGCTATCAGAGCGATGCCGATCTGAAAAAATGGGTCAAGCGCGGGCTCGACTTCGTGGCGGCGAATGCGGCGGGACGCAAAGCGGCGCCGCGGAAGGCTGTTGCGGCGAAGACCAAGGTCGCCGCCAAGGCTAAAGCACCTCCTCGCGGCCGAGCTCGAAAGGGTCTTCGCCGCTAGCGCGCTTCTTCTTTTTCGAGCGCTGCCAGACCACGCCCGGAAAGCCCTTCAGCGGCACCAGCGGCTCGCCGGTATAGGCCCATTCCTGAAGCTCTTCGAGCGCGATGTGATAGAGCGGCTGGCGGCCGGTGCGCTCGTTGAATAGTGCGCGGGGGATGTTGACCATGTGCGGTCCGCGCGGCCGCTCGTACGCGATCGGCGTGCCGCAATGGGCGCAGAAGCTGCGCGCGGTCCTGGTGGCCTTGTCCTCGTAGCGGGCGAGCGCGGTTTTCCCCGAGGTGATGCGAAAGCGCTTCTTCCAGCTTCCGACATAGGTCGCATAGGCCGCGCCGTGGGCACGGCGGCTACTGGCCGAATGATCATGCCAGGCCCAACGCGCGGGGACGTCGATCTCGAAGGTGACCTTGCCGCAGAGGCATTGGCCGGTGGCGGTTCCTGCGGCGACTGCGGCTTTGGCCATGGTAGGTCCTTCCGTCGTCATTGCGAGCGCAGCGAAGCAATCCAGACTGCCTCTGCGGAAAGACTCTGGATGGCTTCGCTACGCTCGCAATGACGGAGTTTGTGGGCTCGTCGGAGCTACGAATATAGACCTGTAGCCCGGATGGAGCGAAGCGCAATCCGGGGAAGTCTATCGGCGAGGTGAGAAACCCGGATTTCGCTGCGCTCCATCCGGGCTACGAAGGTCTCTACGCCGTCGCGAGCTCGTCATACACCGGGTAATCCGTATACCCCTTCTCCTCGCCGCCGTAGAACGTCGCGCGGTTATACGGCGTGATCGGATAGTCGTGCCGAAGGCGGCGCGGCAGATCTGGGTTGGAGATGAAGATGCGGCCGAAGGCGATGATGTCGGCATGGCCGTCGGCGATCGCCGCATTCGCGGTCTCGCCGGTGAAGCCGCCGGCGGTCATCAGCACGCCGCTGTAGAGCGGACGAAACAGCACCATCGCCGACGGCACGTTCTCCCAGTGGACGTCGGCACGGCCAGCGCCGCTGGAGCGCGGCTCGATGAAGTGAAGATAGGCAAGGCCGAGCTTGTCGAGCGTCTTCACGACGTGGGTGTAGAGGGGCATCGGATCGGGCTCGCCGGAATCGTTGGCGATGCCGTGGGGCGACAGCCGCACGCCGACGCGGTTCGCGCCCCAGACGTCGATGGCCGCCTGCGTGACTTCCAGGAGCAGCCGCGCGCGGTTCTCGATCGAACCGCCATATTGATCGGTGCGCTGGTTGCTGCGTGATTGCAGGAATTGCTCGAGCAGATAGCCGTTGGCGCCGTGGATCTCGACGCCGTCGAAGCCGGCGGCAAGCGCGTTCTTCGCGCCCTGCCGGAACGCCTCAACGACGCCCTTGACCTCGTCGGTCTCCAGCGCGCGCGGGGTCTCGTAATCAGAAATCTTGCCGTCGGCGGTCATCGCCTTCATGCCTTCGGCCTTGATCGCAATCGCCGAAGCCGAGACCGGCGGCTCACCGCCGTGGAAGGACGAATGCGAAACGCGGCCGACATGCCAGAGCTGAAGGAAGATGATGCCGCCCTTGGCGTGCACGGCATCCGTCACCTTGCGCCAGCCGGCGATCTGCGCCTCCGAATAGATGCCGGGCGTCGCGGGGTTGCCGCGGCCATGCGAGAGCACGGGGGACGCTTCAGCGATGATCAAGCCGCCTTGCGTGGCGCGCTGACCGTAATATTCGGCGTTGAGCGGCCGCGGCGAAAAACTCGCGCGCTCGGCGCGCATGCGCGTCAGCGGCGCCAACGCGACGCGATGCGCCAGCTTGTACGGACCGACCTGCAACGGTTTGAACAACGCCTCGAATTTCATGTGATCCCCGGAATGATCGATGAGAGGACGGGGATCATATGAGAAAGAGTGGCAGCCCGGAAGTCGCTTGGGTGGATGGCTGGCCAGCCGAAAGAAGCGGCAGAAGCAAAAAGCCCCGGGCCGGGCCCGGGGCTTGCTGTCCGTCCAGAACGGCGGATCAGTATTTCGCGACGACCGGGCCCGAGCCGAACTTGTAGTTCAGGCCGACCCGCGCGATGTGGCCGGTGAAATCCGCGGTTGCGTCAAAGCCACGCGCGGGGCCCGGAGTGAACGGGAACAGCGGATTGAAGAAAGTGTATTTCTCGCTGCCGAGATCATAATAGAGATATTCGAGCTTGACGCTCCAGTTCGACGCAAAGCGGTACTCGCCGCCACCGCCGACGGCCCAGCCCGCGCGCCAGCTTTCCGRCGTCCCCGCCCCACAGATCACGTTGAGGCAGGGCGTGCCGGCCGCAAGCGTGGGATCCACGATCGACGTCGACGCCTTGACATGTCCATAGGCAAGACCGCCGGTCGCGTAGAGCATCAGGTCGGGTGTAACGGTGGCACCGATCCGGCCGCGCACGGTCCCCAACCAGTCGACCTTCTGCTCTTGCCTGGTCATGATGTCCGGAAAGACCGGCAGGGTTCGGGAGACCGTCGAACTGCCCTTGATGCCGGCGGCCGCGATATCGGCTTCGACGCCCCATACCAGGGAGCCCGTCTGCACATTGTAGCCGGCCTGCACGCCGCCCAGCACACCACGCGGGTTTGTTGCCAATGACGGCGGGACAAGGCCACCCGCGAGGGCCACGTCGAGCACACCCGCGGTGAAAACCGGGTCGTGCGGCACGAGCTTGATCGCATCATCGCTCCAGCCATATCCGACATTCACGCCGGCGTAGAAGCCCGACCAGTTGTAGGCGACGGGCAATTGCGGCGCCTTGTAGAGCGGCGCACGCGCGGCGATATCGGCTGCGACCGCGGGCTGCGTCGAGGCGACGCCCAAAGCCACAAGCATGATCGAAGTGAAGCGAAGCATTCTCGATATCCCAACCCGAACATTGACGTTGACCAGCAGTAACGGGCCGACGTTCGAAATGGGATAACAATCCTTGCGAGATCGCGGACAACAGCCGTTTCAAAACGCTTGTAGCGCCCGGGCAACAACTTCTGGTCGTCGCAAGCAGCCTCTCGTCGCCGCAAGCAAGATCAGCCGCTGAAACCCGGACGCGGCAGCAGAAACGCCCTACGCCGTCTTGATCCAGACGGCCTTCACGTTGAGATATTCCTCGACATGCTGCTTGCCGGATTCGCGGCCGTAGCCGCTCATCTTATAGCCGCCGAAGGGTACGGCCGGGTCCATCGCCTGGTAGCAGTTCACCCACACCGAGCCGGCGCGCAAGCTCTTCGCCACCGCATGGGCCTTGCTGACGTCGCGCGTCCACAGGCCCGAGCCGAGGCCGAAGGTGGTGTTGTTGGCGCGCTTGACCAGCTCGTCCATGTCCTTGAACGCGATCGCGGAGATGACGGGACCAAAAATCTCCTCCTGCGCGATGCGCATGTTGTCCTGCACGCCCGCGAACACCGTCGGCGAGACGAAGAAGCCCTTCGACAGCGCGCCTTCGGTGACGCGRCCGCCGCCGGCGAGCGCACGCGCGCCTTCCTTCTGGCCGATGTCGAGATAGCCGGTGACGCGCTTGAGTTGCTCCTCGGACACGAGCGGGCCGATCTGCACATTGGGATCGAGGCCGTTGCCGACCTGCAGCTTCTTGCCGAACTCGGCGACGCGGCCGACGAACTCTTCGTAGACCGACTGCTCGACGAACAGGCGCGTGCCGGCGCTGCAGATCTGGCCGGAATTGGCGAACACCGCCATCGCGGCGCCGGGGACGGCGGCATCGAGATCAGCATCGGCAAACACGATGTCCGGCGACTTTCCGCCGAGCTCGAGCGAGACGCGCTTGAGGTTGCCGGCCGAGGCGCGGATGATCGATTGTCCCGTGACATGCGAGCCGGTGAAGGCGACCTTGTCGACGTCGTGATGCGAAGCAAGCGCGGCGCCCGCGGTCTCGCCATAGCCGGGCACGACGTTGATGACGCCGGGCGGAATGCCGGCTTCCATCGCCAGTTCGGCGATGCGCAGCGAGGTGAGCGGCGCCTCTTCGGCAGGCTTCAGCACCACGGTGCAGCCGGTCGCGATGGCCGGGCCGATCTTCCAGATCGTCGCGGTAAGCGGGCCGTTCCAGGGAATGATGGCGCCGACGACGCCGATCGGCTCCTTCAGCGTGTAGGAGAAGATTTCGCCGGGCAGCGAGTTCTCGATGGTCTCGCCATGGATCGCGGTGGTCTGGCCGGCGTAATAGCGCAGCATGCCGACGGCGCGCAGACGATAGGCGCGGGTGCGGCTGAGGGGCGCGCCCATGTCGAGCGTGTCGAGCTGCGACAATTCGTCGAAATTCTTCTCGACGAGGTCGGCGAGCTTGAGCAGCAGGTTCTGCCGCTCGAACGGTTTGACTTTGCTCCAGGGGCCTTCGAAGGCACGGCGAGCGGCGGCGACCGCACGGTCGATGTCTTCCTTGTCGCCCTCGGCGACCGTCGCCAGCAATTCGCCGGTGGCGGGGTTGTGGGTCTCGAAGCGCTTGCCTGAGGCAGCATCGACCCACTTCCCGTCGATCAGCATCTGCTTGTAGGACCCGTTGGCGAACGGATGGCGCGTGATCGGAATAGCCTGCGACACAGCCATGGCTGCACTCCCTGTCAAATGATTGATTGGTTCGATCTGGGCGGGATCGTTAGGTCAAATAGAATACAGCGCCGCCGGAAAGGCGTAAAGGCGGCGTGGAACGAAGACCTCCCATGCCGACTTGTGCAGGGTCGCGCGAGTGCCATGTTATAGCTCGACCGAGCCCTTCCCCGGAGACCAACCATGCCACATTCCGCCATCGTCAAAGACAATGTCGCCGTGATCACGGGCGGCGCATCCGGTATCGGATTGGCTGCCGCGCTGGCCTTCGCGCGCGCCGGCATGAAGGTGTGCATCGCAGATGTGGATCAGGCGCGGCTGGCGGAAGCTGCAACAAAACTGTCATCCGTCACGCCTGCCACACATGTGATGACGTTCGCGGTCGATGTCAGCAAGGCCGAGAGCGTGACGGAACTGGAACGCGGCGTGCGCGAGCGCTTCGGCGGCACCGACATCCTCATGAACAATGCCGGCATCCAGCCGGGCAGCACGCTGTTCGGCGAGCCCGACAACTGGCAGCGGATCATCGGCGTCAACATGTGGGGCATCATCAACGGCTCGCGCATCTTCGCACCCGGCATGATCGCGCGCGGCAAGGCTGGGCTGATCATCAACACCGGCTCGAAGCAGGGCATCACCACGCCGCCCGGCGATCCCGCCTACAACGTCTCCAAGGCCGGCGTGAAGGCTTTTACGGAAGCGCTCCAACACGAGCTGCGCAACACGAAGGACTGCCGCATCACCGCGCATCTGCTGATCCCCGGCTTCGTCTTCACCGGCCTGACCGCGAAGGGCCGCACCGAGAAGCCGGCCGGGGCCTGGACGGCTGAGCAGACCGTGGATTTCATGCTGGCACGGCTGGAAGCCGGCGACTTCTACATCCTCTGCCCGGACAACGACGTGCCGCGCAAGCTCGACGAGAAGCGGATGCTGTGGGCGGCGGGAGACATCGTCGAGAACCGCCCGCCGCTGTCGCGCTGGCACCCGGACTATGCCGACGCGTTCGCGAAGTTCGTGAAGGGGGACTGACTATCAGACCCTCATGGTGAGGAGCGCGGAACGCGCGTCTCGAACCATGAAGGCCCCGCTGCGACAGCTCGGCCTCTATCCTTCGAGACGCCCGCTTTCAGCGGGCTCCTCAGGATGAGGAGCTAGAGCCTCGCGGCGCAGCAATACCGCGCAAGCGCCCTACAGCGTTTCCTGCTGATGCCCGCAATTCTTGCACGCGAATTTGACCCGGCTCTGGCCCTTTTCCGCCTGCACCCGGTTCGGGGCGCCGCACTTGCCGCAGACGGCCTCGATGCGGGTCGAGCCCTGCTTGACGACGATGGTCTTCTTTTCCATCGATTCGCGGATCAGGCGCTCGGCCTCCTCACGCAGGGATTGTTTCGACAAAGCTCATCTCCGCCTCTGGAAAGCGCGAGAGCCATAACGCACCTGCGTTGGAATCTCAATCGGCAATGCCGGCTCAGACCTCGACAATCACATAGCTGTCTTCGACATGCACCGGAAACGTCTCGGCGACATATGGGCCCTTCTGCAACTCTTCGCCACGTTCCACCGCGACCGGATAGGACCGGATCTTGACCCGTTTCGGATCGAACCAGGACTGGCCGTTGCGCATGTCGAATTCCCAGCCGTGCCAGGGACAGCGCAGCATCTCGCCGACGCGCGAGCGCTCATAGATTCCGGGCTCGGGCGAGGTCAGCCGCGCCACGCAAGCGGCCTTCTCCAGCCGCGCGCCCTCGTGCGGGCAGCGGTTCAACAGTGCGAAGAACTCGCCATTGACGTGGAACACGACGATGTCGCGGCCCGCGATATCGACGACCTTGTTGCCGCCGGGCGGGATCTCCGAGGTGCGCGCGACGATGTGACGGGCCATATCCGTTCAGAACTTCTTTGCTCAGAACTTGTAGACCGCGCGGGCATTGGTGCTGAAGATCTTCTTCCGCTCGGCTTCAGAGAGCGGCGTCTTGAAGGCGAAGCGCGGATCGTCGAAATCCCAGTGCGGATAGTCCGACGAGAACAACAGCCTGTCGATGCCGACCCATTCGATCAGCGAACGCAGATGCCGCGCCTCGTCGGGCTCGTCGATCGGCTGCGTCGTGAACCAGAAATGCTCGCGCACATATTCCGACGGCTTGCGCCTGAGATGCGGCACCTCACTGCGGAAGCGCTCGAAATGCTGGTCCATCCGCCACACCGCCGAGGGGATCCAGCCGAAGCCGCCCTCGATGAAGACGATCTTCAGCTTCGGAAACCGCTCCGGCACGCCTTCGATGACGAGGCTCGCAAGCTGCGCCGCGATGGTGTGTGCGTTGGACTGGTGCTCCTCGACATAATAGGACGGCCAGCCGCCGCCGGTCGGCGCATGCCCGCCATAGCCGCCGACATGGATGCCGAGTGGCAGGTCCAGCGCCTCGGCGCGCTCGTAGATCGGCCAGTAGCGACGGCGGCCGAGCGGCTCATTGGCGCGCGGCGAGACGTTGATCTGGATGTATTCGCCGATTTTGGCGCAGCGCTCGATCTCGGCGATGGCGAGATCCACGCCGTCCTGCCCGACCAGGATCGACGCCTTCAGGCGCGGATCGCGATGCGACCAGAACGCCAGTTGCCAATCGTTGATGGCGCGCTGGATCGCGGCGCCGAATTCCAGGTTCTGCTGCGAGAAGATGAAGAGATCGAGCACCTGCAAAATGCCGAACTCGACATCGAGCGGATCGAGATGCTGCTTCTGCATGAAGGCGAGATCAGAGCCGGGCGGCCCGCCGGTCGGCGGCCACGCATCACGCCGTGCGATCAAGGGCGATGACCGCGGATAGGGCGTGGTGAAGAGATAAGGCGTGCGCAGATGGCTGCCATACTCCTTCAGATGCTGCTGCCAGCGTTTCGGCAGGAACTCGTTGAGATCATCGGTCGAGCGCAAGCTCGGATGCACGTCGCAATCGACGATGCGCAACCGCGAGGCGGCGGGCTTTTCTTCGTCGAGCAGCGGGCGGTCGATGACGTCACTCATGCGATCCTCCAAACTTTTTGTTTGCGCATGATCTTATCGGAAAACCGGTACCCACTTTTCCGGATCATGCGTCAATTCAGCGACAACCGCGGAAACGTCTCCAGCGGATTGTCGACGCACATCTTCGCGATGATGCTCTTCGGCAGGTTCGGCGGAATCGGATCGTCGCCGTCGAACTGCCAGTGTGGATAGTCGGACGCGAACAGGAACATCTTTTCCGAGCCGATCTGGTCGATGATCTCCTCGACGCTTTTGGCGTCGCCCGGCGCATCGAAGGGCTGCATGGTGACGCGGAAATTGTCGCGGATGATTGCAGCCGGCTCGCGTTCGACCCAGGGAACCTCGACGCGGACGCCGCGCCAGGTCTTGTTGGCGCGCCACATGAAGGCCGGCAGCCAGCTCACGCCGGATTCCATCAGCACGACCTTCAGGTTGGGAAACTTGCCGAAAACGCCTTCATAAATGAGGCTCAGGATCTGCGCCTGAAACGCCTGCGCCTCGACGAAGTAATATTCGTAGCGGTGCGACGGCCAGCCGGCCGAGCTCGGCGCCTGACGATATTGCGTACCGGCATGGATCGCCAGCGGTAGCTGGTACTTCTCGGCGAGCCGGTACACCGGCCAGAAATGCGGCCGACCCAACAGCGTCTCGCCCTGCGCCAATACCAGGATGGAGACGAAACGATTGTCGCCGGCGCGGCGCTCGATCTCCTCGATCGCGAGATCCGGATCCTGCATCGGCACCACGATGGAGGCCCGAAGGCGCGGATCGCGCGACAGCCATTCGGCGGCGATCCAGTCGTTGATAGCCTTGCAGAAGTCTGCCGCCATGTAGGCGTCGAACACGGCCTGCGCGCCATAGAGCACGTTGAGGATCGCGTGGCTGGCGCCCAATTGATCAAAGGCGCCCTTCTGCACCATGGCGAGGTCGGAGCCGGGCTTGACGCCATTGGCCGGCCGCCAGTCGGCACGGCCGGTCAGCGGCATGCTCGGCGGATAGGAGGTGAGATCAAGCCCGTCGATGGCGCGGCTCACGACCTGCTCTTTCCAGTGATCGCTGAGATAAGGAAGCAGCGTCGTGCGCGTGCCACCAACCGCCGGGTGGATGTCGCAGTCGATCCGCGTCACCGCCATGGAGCTTCCTCGTGCAATCTTATTGGCGGCGTTCTTGTGCGCCGCTTGCGCAGAGTGCCCCTGCCCGTGCCGGCGCGCAAGGTCGCCCGCCCGCGCGATCCGTCATGGCTCGGTTGCATTTCGCAGGCGCGATATGAAGATCCGCGATTCGTCGCACGCGGCGACCGCTCGATGGTGGATGGTCTCACGGCGCGAGCGGTGGATGCTACGGCATCCGCCGCTCCATACTGCAGCTATTTCGCGCTTTTATGCGCTCTCGCCTCAAGCCGCCTTGGACACTTCCATCAGCAGTCGCTCGGCCTTGGCATCCTCGATCCGGTTCACCAGCCGGCTGCTCTCGTGATTGTCGCGCACCGTCTTGGTCAAGGTGATGCAGGTCTGGATCAGCATCACGATGCCCATGGTGAGATATCCCTTCATCCAGAGATCGATCGGCAGGAAGAAGATGCCGATGGCGACGAGGAACGCGGAGGCTGCGAAGGACGCGTAAGTGAAGGTCACCCAGGCGCTGCTGTGGGGCTGGCCGTTCTGGTTCATGATGGTCTCCTGTTGGTTCGAATGATGATTGGGTTTGGGATCAGGCGGTCGGCATGCGCTTGGACTTCAACCGCGCCAGCACGTCGTCCGCGGTCGTCTTGAGCCGGGGGCCAAAGCCCTGCTCGGCGAGCCGTTCGGCGGTGGCGAGCGGACCGCTGGCCGCATCGAGCTCGACCAGCGCGTCGTCAGCGGCCTGGGCTTCCATCTGCCGGTCGCGCAGGCGCCTCAAGGTGCTCTCCGCCTCCGGCAGCGTGGATTCGTAAGGGCGTGCCGCCTCAATGCCGCTGCGACGAAGCGAGCGCACCGCTTCCGAGGCACGGGCGACACGACGGCCGCGATCGAGCTCGGTGATGCGGGCCTGCGCGCTTGCGACGTGGCGCTTCAGCCTGATGATCTCGGTCGCGAACAATGCGCGTGCGGTCATCGCCGCATCGCGATCGGCCTCCAAGCCTGCGATGGCTTCGGCAGCATCCTTGGCGAGGTCCTCGCGGCCACCGTCGAGCGCCGCAACCGCGCGGGTCTCGAGGTCGGCGATGCGGGCCACGGTCGCCTCGAGCTTGCGGCCTTCCTGCTGGTCCTGGGCGATTGCCAGCGCCAGGGTCCGCTTGCTGCGCTCGACGGCGGCGGCCGCGTCGCGCATCTGCTGGTCGAGGATCAGAAGGGTCGTACGGTCTTCCAGTTCCTCGCCTGCGGCGGCCACGCTGCCGCGGAAAAGTGTCACTACGGTCTTGAACATTTGCTGCTCCCTGTTATGAGCGTTGCTCACAGATGGTTTGTAGCAGAAACCTTGAACATCGTTCAATAAATATTTGAGCGTCGCTCAAGAATTTGATTAATAAATGACTAAAGCCTTGGAACGTCGAGAGAAATTGCGGGCCGACCTGATCCAGGCGGCCGAGCGGATGATCGCTGAGCGCGGGTTGGCGGGTCTCAAAACCCGCGATCTCGCCCGCGAGATCGGCTGCGCCAATGGCGCGGTCTACAATCTCGTCGCCGACGTGGACGAGTTGGTCCTGCGCGTCGGCTCGCGCACGTTACTCCGGCTCGACAAGGTGCTCAGCGCGGCGGTGAGCGCGGGCAATCCGTCGCCGCAGGAGACGCTGGTCCGCATCGCGATCGCCTATTGCGATTTCGCCGCAGAAAATCTCGAGCTCTGGCGCGCAATGTTCGAGCATCGCATGGCGCCCGGCAAGGAAGTCCCCGACTGGTCCGTCGACGACCAGTTGCAGCTGTTCCGCCACATCTACGCGCCGCTGGCAGCGTTGTTTCCGGACAGAGGGACCGAAGAGCTCGGCATCACCGCACGCAGCCTGTTCTCGGCCGTGCATGGCATGGTGGCGCTGGGGCTCGAGCAGAGGCTGGTCGCCGTGCCGCTGCCGGCGCTGCGGAAGGAAATCGCGGGCCTGGTGCGGGCGATGATCGACGGCTTGATCGCGCGGGCGGCGTAGAAGCCGAGAGAGCGCAGCGAAACCGGCGGCGACGCCTGACTAAAATTTCGCCTGTCGCATCGCTGGCAGCACGCTTAGCTTTCGCCGCATCTCGTCCTCTCTCCGGAGTCTCCCATGCCCCTCCTCATCCGCGGCGGCACCGTCGTCAATCATGATCATTCGCGCCGTGCGGACGTGCTGATCGACGGCGAGACCATCGTCGCGATGGGAACATCGCTCGATGCACCGACGGGCGCGGAGATCGTCGATGCCGGCGGCGCCTATGTCATCCCGGGCGGGATCGATCCGCACACCCATCTCGAAATGCCGTTCATGGGCACGGTGACCGCCGACGATTTCGAATCCGGGACGAAGGCGGCGCTGACCGGCGGCACCACCATGGTGGTGGATTTCTGCCTGCCCGATCCCGGCCAGTCGATGCTCGCGGCCTATCAGGAGTGGCGGCACAAATCCGAGAAGGCGGCGATCGACTACGGCTTCCACATGGCGGTGACGTCGTGGTCGAAGCAGATCTATGACGAGATGGAGACCGTGGTCAAAACCTACGGCATCAACACCTTCAAGCATTTCATGGCCTACAAGGGCGCGCTAATGGTGAACGATGACGAGCTCTACAACTCGTTCGCGCGCTGCGCCCATCTCGGCGCCATGCCGGTGGTGCATGCGGAAAACGGCGACGTCGTCGCCTTGATGCAGGAAGCGCTGATCGCGCGCGGCGTCACCGGCCCCGAGGGCCACGCCTACTCGCGGCCGCCGGAGGTCGAGGGCGAGGCCACCAACCGCGCCATCATGATCGCCGACATGACGGGCACGCCGGTCTATATCGTGCACACGAGCTGCCGCGAAGCGCATGAGGCGATTGCCCGCGCACGGGCTGCTGGGAAACGCGTCTACGGCGAGCCGTTGATCCAGCATCTGCTGCTGGATGCCGGCGAGTACCAGAACAGGGACTGGGATCATTCCGCGCAGCGCGTGATGTCGCCGCCGTTCCGCGACAGATCGCATCAGGACAGTCTTTGGGCCGGCCTGCAATCAGGCTCGCTCCAGGTGGTCGCCACCGACCATTGCGCCTTCACCACCGAGCAGAAGCGGTTCGGGCTCGGCGATTTCAGGAAGATCCCGAACGGCACCGGCGGCCTCGAAGATCGGCTCGCATTGTTGTGGACCGCGGGCGTCGCGACGGGGCGGCTCACGAAGGAAGAATTCGTCGCGGTGACCTCGGCGAACATCGCGCGCATCCTCAATATCTACCCGCGCAAGGGCGCCGTCGCCGTCGGTTCGGACGCCGATGTCGTGGTGTGGGACCCCAGGGCGAGCAAGACCATCAGCGCGAAGCGGCAGATGAGCCGGATCGACTACAACGTGTTCGAAGGCTTTGCCTGCACCGGCGGACCGGCCGCGACGCTGTCGCGTGGCCGCATCGTCTGGAAGGCTGGCGATCTGCGCGCCGAGGCCGGCGACGGGCACTATGTCGAGCGTCCGGCGTTCTCGCCGGTGCATGTCGCCAACTCGACGTGGAAGCAACTGACCGCCCCGCGTGCGGTCACACGCGGAGCGGTGACGCCGTAACGATCAGGCCGCCTTGCCGGCCCGCAACCGGTCGAGCACCGGCAACAGTTCGGACGGATCGGGGCGTTGCGTATAGTCCGGGTTCACCTCCGCATAGGCGATGATGCCGTCGCGGCCGATGACGTAGCGCGCGGGCATCGGCAGCACCCAGGCCGGATTGTCGTTGAACGTCGGCAGGTCGTTCTTGAAGGACTTGTAGAGCGAGACGAGATCGGCCGGCAGCGCGAAGCGGATGCCGAAGGCGTCGGCGAGGCCGCTCGCGACGTCGCTCAGGATCGGGAACGACAGCTTGTTCTCGCGCTCCGACTTGCGGCTGTTCGGCGCTGTCTGCGGCGAGATCGCAACGAGGCTCGCACCACGCGCGGCGATCTCCGGCAGCGTCTCCTGCAGCGCCTGGAGCTCGAGGTTGCAATACGGGCACCAGACGCCGCGATAGAACGACACGACCAGCGGTCCCTTCGCGAGCAGGTCGCGCGACGCGACCTGCTTGCCGTCGGGATCCCTGAGGATGAATTCCGGCGCGGCGTCGCCGGCCTTCTTGGCGCGCTGCGCCTGGCCGCTCGCGATCAGTTCGGCGGTGGCGCGGTGCATGGTGTCGAGCGCCTCCTTGCTGGGCTTGAGCGGGAAGCGGCCGGCTTCGAAGTCGGCTTTGAAGGCATCGAGTTTGTCTTGCAGGGCCATGGGTAGCTCCATCTTTTGCTGTTGGCCCGTCCTATCTGGATCATTTGAAAATGAAGGGGTATACGGTCGATACGGACAACATTTATCTGGATTTCAAATGAGTGATCGACTGCAAGAATTGGCCGTGTTCGTCCGCGCGGCGGAGAGCGGCAGCTTTTCGAAGGCCGCACGCGAGCTCGGCCTGTCGCAGCCCTCGGTGTCCCGCATCATCGGCGAGCTGGAGGCCCGGCTGGGCGTCAAGCTGCTGCTGCGAACCACGCGCCGCATCACCGTCACCGACGCCGGCGCGCTGTTCCTCACCCGCGCACGCGAAGTGCTGGCCGATATCGAGGACGCCGAGGACGCCGCGCGCGGCATCGACTCGCTGCGTGGCACGATCCGCATCACGATGCCCGTCATGTACGGCGCCCGGAACATCATCCCGCGCCTGCCGAAATTCCTGGCTGCGCATCCGCTGCTGCGCGTCGAGCTATCCGTGGTCGACGAACGCCAGGACCTCGTCGCCGAGGGGACCGATGTCGCCATTCGGCTCGGCCTGCTCAACGACTCCGGCTTTGGCGCGCGAAGTCTCGGGATATTGCCGCGCCTCGTGGTGGCATCGCCGTCTTATCTTGCCATCTGTGGCACACCGAAAACGCCGGCGGACCTCGCGTCCCACGATTGCATTTTCGGACCAGGCCAGTCCGGCCGCACCAGTTGGTCGTTCACGCGGAACGGAACGGAGACATCGGTCGATGTCCGCGGCCGCATCACCACCGATTCCGGCCCCGGCGTATTCGCCTGTGTGCAGGCGGGGCTCGGCATCGCGATCACATCGCCAATCATGGCCGGACCCGAGATCGCCGCCGGCACGCTGGTCCCCCTGTTGAAGAGCTACAAGCTTTCGCCCATCGACGTCTACGCCGTCTTCCCGGGTGGCCGCCGCCCCTCGACCAAGGTGCGCGCTCTGGTGGACTATCTCGCGACCGACATGAAGCAGACGCCATGAGCGACGCGCCGGACCGTTCCGCGGGCACAGCGGGCTGCGACACCATGCGTCGCATTTACTGGCATGGCGCTTGCCTCCTTTGGTCGCAATTGGCTCAAGGAGGCATCGATGAATGCATCGTCTTTCGACATCAGCCGCCGCAATGTGTTGCTGGGAGGCCTTGGCGCAGCTGGATTGACCGCCATCGCACCTCGCTTCGCCACTGCCCAAGGGCGTAGCGAGACACTGCTGGTGGTGCAGGAGCTCGGGCCGAACTCGCTCGACATGCAGGGCGTCGGCTCCAACCAGACCGTGAACGGCCTGTCCTGGAACTGCTACGACCGCCTGCTGACCTACGCCTCCAAGACGTTGCCCGACGGGACCGCGTCCTATGATCGCGAGAAGCTCGCGCCTGAACTCGCCGAGAGCTGGGAGGTCGCAGCCGACGACATGTCCTGCACCTTCAAGCTTCGCAAGGACGCGAAATTCCACGACGGCACGCCTGTTACCGCCAAGGACGTCAAATGGTCGTTCGACCGCGCCGTGAAGGTCGGCGGCTTTCCGACCTTCCAGATGTCGGCGGGTTCGCTGGAGAAGCCCGAGCAGTTCGTGGTGGTCGACGATCACACCTTCCGTATCGATTATATCCGCAAGGACAAGATGCTGCTGTTCAACGTCGCCGTCGTCGTGCCCTTTATCATCAATTCCGAACTCGCCAAGAAGAACGCGACGGCGGAAGATCCCTGGGCGCTGGCTTGGCTGAGGACCAACGAGGCCGGTGGCGGCGCCTACAGGATCGAAAGCTGGAAGCCAGGAAGCGAGACCGTGCTGGCGCGCTTCGACGACTGGAAGAGCGGACCGCTGCCGAAGATCAGGCGCGTGATCGCGCGCGACGTCCCCTCGGCCGGCACGCGCCGCGCGATGCTGGAGCGGGGCGATGCGGATATTTCCAGCGGCTTTGCGCCGCGCGATTTCGAGCAGATCATTCGGGAGGGCAAGGTCAAGGTATCGGGGGTGCCGATCCCGAATGCGCTCTGGTACATCGCACTCAACACGGCGAAGCCGCCGTTCGACAATGTGAAGCTACGGCAGGCCATCGCCTGGGCGATGCCTTATGAGCAGATCCAGAGCAGCGCGTTCTTCGGCCGCGCCGTTCCTATGTATGGCGGAGCCGCCGAAGTCTCAAAGCCGGTCTGGCCGCAGCCGTTTCCCTATGTCACCGATCTCGACAAGGCCAAGGCGTTGATGAAGGAAGCAGGCTTTGAGTCTGGCCTGGAGACGACCTTGTCGCTCGACACGGGCACTGCGACCGTCGGCGAGCCGACCGCCATTCTGATCCAGGAGAACCTCGCCAAGATCGGCATCAAGGCGTCCATCGAAAAAATCCCCGGCGCGAACTGGCGCACGACGCTGAACAAGAAGGAGCTGCCGCTCGCGCTCAACCGCTTCAGCGGTTGGCTCGATTATCCCGAGTACTATTTCTACTGGAATTTCCACGGCAACAATTCGATCTTCAACATCTCGTCATACCAGAACAAGGCGATGGACGCGCTGATCGACAAGGCGCGCTTCACGGCGGATGCGGCGGAATACGACCGGTGCGTGAAGGATTTCATCGCGCTCTGCATGCGCGACGTTCCCGTCGTTCCGCTCAACCAGCCGATCCACGACGTCGCCATGCAGAAGGCCATCACCGGCTACGAGTTCTGGTTTCACCGCGAACCCGACTACCGCCAGTTCGCGAAGGGCTGATGCCGCTCGACAACGCGGACGACGTCCGAGGCGGCCCGCGCCTGCTCGGTCGGAAAGCCCAGCGCCAACCGTGCCGCGCTGGTGCGCAGCATCGCGGCGTCGAGCTTGCCCTGCCGCGCCCCATCCAGCGCACAGGCGAAGACCCGGTAGAATTGCGCGCCGTCATAGGCAACCAGCAGCAAATCGACGCCGGCGTTGATCGCCTCGACCACGGCTTTGCAGACGTCGTGCTGGTAGATCGCACCCATCACGAGGTCGTCGGTCATCACCATGCCCTGGT
Organism: Bradyrhizobium sp. 2TAF36; assembly: GCF_052114925.1. Classification (NCBI taxonomy): domain Bacteria; kingdom Pseudomonadati; phylum Pseudomonadota; class Alphaproteobacteria; order Hyphomicrobiales; family Nitrobacteraceae; genus Bradyrhizobium; species Bradyrhizobium sp. 2TAF36. Next base: position 155,373 of record NZ_JBFRFR010000010.1, read on the forward strand.
AACCCCACTTGTCGCGGATGATGCCATCAATAACGCGTTTCGAATGCGAGGCGGCGCGATCGGGATCGACGGTCGTGAGCGTCACGTGCCCAACCATGAGCGCGCTGCGCGAATGCGACAACACCTCGCGGAACGGCAGCCAGTCGGTGGCTTCGAGCTCTTTTACCGGCGTATCGAGCTTGGCGCTGAAATGATGCGTGTCCGTGCGGACGCGGCCGATGCCGGGAAAATGCTTCAGCGTAGCACCGACGCCTGACTCTTCCAGCCCGCGCACATAGGCGCTCGCGATCGTGCTGACGACGGCAGGGTCGGTCGCGATCGCGCGCTGACCGATCAGCGTGTGAAAATCGAGACGATTGCGCCGAACCGGCGGCTTGAGGTCGAGCACCGGCGCGAGGTTGAGGTTGACGCCGAGCCCGGCGAGCTCGCGGCCGTGGATACGGCCGAACTCTTGGGCCCTGGCCTGCTGTTCGTCGGGGGCGAGCCCGCTGAGCGTCGCCAGCGCCGGCACCTTCGTCAGCGGCGGCGCGAGATGTCCGACGATGCCGCCCTCTTGGTCTGCCGCAACGACCAGCGGCGGCAGGCCGGCGGCGCGCCGCTTGTCCTGGAGCGCCGCGATCTCGGCGCGCAACGTCTCGACGGTCCGGCCGTGGATGTTGCGCCGGGTCACGTAGACGCCGCCGATCAAGCCCTGCTCGGCAAGGCGCGCAACCTCGGGAAAGGAGGAATAGCCCACCATGAAGTGAGGTCCGAGCTGACGCGCCTCGGTGGCGCTCGCGGCGAGCACGTCGTGCTTGCGCAGCTCGAACTTCAGATGCGCCGCCGACATCAGGACCGGCGGCAGGCACCAGAGCACGACGAGCAGCTTGCCCGCGATGGTACGCCAACGCCCTTTGCGTAGCAGCAGGATGACGATCGCGAGGCTTGCGACGACAAGCGCGAGGTTTCCCGCGCCGCGCAGCGGGACCAGATAGGGATCGTTCTTGTTGGCGGCCGCGAATGCGACGAGAGGCGCGGCCAGCCAGAGCAGGACGAGACCGATACGACCGAGGAATTGCATGATGCGTCACACGCTATGAGTGGCGAATGCTTCGCACCTATCAAAGCGAATCACGCTGTGCGAGAGGCAAACGCGCGCCTGCACGAAAACTGCAAAAGACTCCTGAAACCGTGCAGACGATGGTCCCGCCTTCTGCACAAGCGCCGTTCAGACTTCGTGATGCCACCCATCACGAAAGGTCATTTGGACATGACGAGCCTGGCTTCGACGATAGCAGCGGAAATCCAGCCGATCAGGCATTCCTCGATCCCGGCCAAGGTCGGCCTCGCGCTGGTGCTGGCCACGCTCGCCGACTGGCTGTTCTACGGCCAGCGGATCGGGCTGTCGCTGACGCTCTTTGCGATCGCGATGGCCTGCGTGTCGGTGCTCTTCAATCATGCGGCCCTGGATCTGCGGCGCGCCATGATCGGCACGGCCATTCTCGTCGCCGGCCTCGTTCCGGCCATCGAGGAGCTCAACATGCTGTCCTTCCTGATCCTCACCATGGCGCTGGCCATTGCGCATTTGATCGCGACCAATCCGGAAACGACCGAGCTCACGGAGCGTGCCCGCGCGCTGCGCAACTTTGTCCTGTTCGGTCCCTTCAGGTTCTTCCTCGAGGCGCTCCAGGTCTTCAACATGTCGGCGTTCACCCGCGGCCTTGCACTCTGGCTGCTCCCGGCAACGCTCAGCACCGTCTTCGTCGCGCTGTTCGCTGCGGCCAATCCGGTGATCGAGCAGTGGGTGTCCCTGCTCAATCCAAAGCTCATCCTCGAATATATCAGCATCCCGCGCCTGCTGTTCTGGGCCATGATGCTGGCGCTGGTTTGGCCGTTCATCCATGTGCGCTGGCGGCGCAGGACGATTGTCACCACCGCCGTTGCCGACGGCCCCGTGCCGCCCCCGCTCCCGCCCTTGGTCTCGGCCGAATTTCTGAACCCCTCCACCATTCTGCGCTCGTTGATCCTGTTCAACCTGCTGTTCGCGGCGCAGTCCATCCTCGACGGCATCTATCTCTGGGGCCATGTGGCGCTGCCCGACAATTTGACCTATGCGGCCTACGCCCATCGCGGCGCCTATCCGCTGATAGCGACGGCGTTGCTCGCCGCTGCCTTCGTGCTGGTCGCGATGCGCCCGGGCGGGGCGGCCGAGAAATCGAAGGTGATCCGGCCGCTGGTCTATCTCTGGGTCGGGCAGAACGTGCTGCTCGTCGCCTCCTCCATCCTCCGCCTCGATCTCTATGTCGACATCTACATGCTGACCTATTGGCGGATCGCGGCCTTCATCTGGATGGGGCTGGTGGCGCTCGGGCTGGTCCTGATCTTGGCGCGCATCGCGCTCAACCGGTCCAACCAATGGCTGGTCGGTGCCAATCTGATCGCGCTGGCGATCGTGCTCTATGGCTGCTCGCTTGTGAACTTCGATGCGTTCATTGCCGACTACAATGTCACCCACAGCCGGGAAGCATCGGGCAAAGGCGTGCAGATCGACATCAACTATCTCCTGACGCTCGGGCCGCAGGCGCTGCCTGCCATCGACAAGGCCATCTTGCTCCGGCCCGGCGCCCCCGAGAGCTGCCTTGTGTCGCGCCGCGACCGCCTTGTAGAACAGCAGCGCCAGGATCTGGCCTGGCGGAGCTGGGGCTTTCGGAGCTGGCGGCTCCAGCGCAGGCTGGACGCGCGGGCGAAGGATCAGCAGGCAGGCTGAGGAAGCGGAGAGGTTCTTGGCGCATCGCATTCTCATCGTCGACGACGAGGGCCACATCCGCGAGGTCATCCGCGTCGCCTTGAAGAAGGCCGGCATGGACGTGATCGAGGCGCGCGACGGCAAGGAGGCACTCGCCCGCTTTGCCGCCGGCAGGCCCGATCTGATCGTGCTCGACATCGGCATGCCTGAGTTCGACGGTCTCGACGTCTGCCGCGAGATCCGCAAGACCTCCGACGTGCCGATCCTGTTCCTGTCGGCACGCGACGAGGAGATCGACCGCATCCTCGGCCTCGAGATTGGCGGCGACGATTACGTGACGAAGCCGTTCAGCCCGCGCGAGTTGGTGGCGCGGGTCAACGTCATCCTGCGCCGCCTCAGCCCGCGCAATGGCGAGGCCAAGGCCGGGCCGGGCGCGCTGTCGCAAGGCGGCCTGCTGATCGATCCCGAACAGCATGTCGCGACCTTCGCCGGCACGCCGCTAAAGCTGACCGCGATCGAGTTCGGCATTTTACGCGCGTTCCTGACCCGGCCGACCTCGGTGTTCAACCGCGAGCAGCTGATGCGGGCGGCCTATCAGCTCAACATCCAGGTCTCCGACCGCACCATCGACAGCCACATCCGCAACATCCGCGCCAAGCTCGCGGCGCTGGCCTGCGACAACGTGATCGAGACCATCCACGGCGTCGGCTTCAAGCTCGGCCGCTGCGAGAAAGAGGCATGAGCGCAGCGCCCGACAAATGGCGGCCGTCGCTCACCCTCGTGATCTTCACGGTGCTGGCGACCGTCGGCGTGCTGCCGCTGGTCGGCCTGTTCTTCTTCCGCCTCTACGACAACCAGCTCATCCGCCAGACCCAGGCCGAGCTGATTGCGCAGAGCCGCGTGCTCGCGACGATCTATGCGCAGGAGGTCACAGCGCGGCTCGACAGCGGCCTGACACTCGGCGCCGAGGTGCCGCCCAACGTGCTGCCCGACCCCGGCGACCAGGTCACCCCGATCCGTCCCGCGCTCGACCTCACCGCTAACGATCTCTTGCGGCGGCGGCCGGATGCGCAAGCAGCGCCCCAGCCGGCGCAGCCAGCCTATGTCGAGATCGGCGCAAGACTGACGCCGATCATCCGCGAGACCCAGAAGGTGACGCTGGCGGGCTTTCGCATCCTCGATCCGCAGGGCGTGGTGATCGCCGGGCGCTACGAGGTCGGGCAATCGCTCGCCCATATCGAGGAGGTCGCGGACGCGCTGCACGGGCAGTACCGCGCCACGCTGCGCAACCGCGTCCCGGATCGGCCGCCGCCGCCAATCTATTCGTTCAGCCGCGGCCTCGGCGTGCACGTGTTCTCGGCAATGCCCGTCATCGTCAACAACCGCGTCGCCGGGGTGATCTACACCACGCGGACGCCGAGCAACATCTTTGACCATCTCTACCAGGAGCGGGCCAAGTTCGTGCTGGCGGGGCTCGCCGTCATCCTCGGCACGATCGCGATCGGCCTCGTATTCTCGCGCACCATCACGCTGCCGATGCGCGAGCTGATCGACCGCGCCGCGCGCATCGGCCGCGGCGATCGCGAGGCGTTTCGGCCGCTCCGGCATTACGGCACCCGCGAATTCGCCCAGCTGTCGCACAGTTTTCTCGGCATGGCCGAGCAGCTGGCGCGGCGCTCGGACTATATCGCGACGTTCTCGGCCCACCTCACCCACGAGCTGAAATCGCCGCTGACCTCGATCAAGGGCGCGGCCGAGCTGTTGCAGGATTCGTTTCAAGGAAAGCCGGAAGGCCTGACGCCGGCCGAGCAGAAGACGTTCATCGCCAACATCCTGTCGGACACGCAGCGGCTGGAGGCGATGGCGCAGCGGCTGCGCGAGCTCGCCCGCGCCGAAAGCCTGCCGCAGAACGAACGCACCGAGCTTGCGCCCGTGATCGCCGACCTCAGGAGCCGGTTTCCGGCAAGCTCAATCGAGGCCAGCGGCCGCCTCGATCGGACGATCGGTATGTCCGGCGAGAAGGCGCTGATCGTGCTGTCGCATCTCGCCGACAACGCGATGCGGCACCGGGCGAGGACCATCAGGCTGGAGGCGGTGGACGAGCGGACGACCCTGCTTGTGACGGTCTGCAATGACGGCGAGCCGATTTCGGCGCCGAACCGCGACAGGATCTTTGATGCGTTCTTCACCACCCGCCGCGACCAGGGCGGCACCGGGATGGGGCTGGCGATCGCGCGCGCGGTGATGGCGAGCCATGGCGGCTCGATCAAGCTGAAGCCGACCGACGAGGGCGCGGCCTTCGAGCTCCAGTTTCCGATAGCCTAGATCGCGAACACCCAGGCGGCGACGATGGTGCCGATGGTGACCAGACCGGCGATGGTCCAGCCGGCGGCATATTCCAGCTCGGGATGACCGGTCGCCCGCATGATCTCTGCCGGATCGGCGGTATGCTTCTCTGCCATGACAGCCTCGCACGTTTTTTTCCGTGTCCTATGTAAGTCGCTTCAGCCGCCAATAGGTTCCATCACGGAAATGCGAGGAATGATGCAACTTGGTCTGTTCGCCGAACCGCAAGCCGGTCCTGGCGGGCTTCGCTATACCGATGACTTCGTCGAGGCCGCCGTCGAGCAGGACTTGATCGGCCGCATCGCAGCATTGCCGCTGCAGCGCTTCCAGTTCGGCGCCTTCGAGGGCAACCGCCGGGTGGCGTCGTTCGGCTATCGTTATGATTATTCGCTGCAACGGCTGGCCGAGGCCGAGCCGATCCCGGACTGGGTCCTGCCCGTGGTGCGGCAGGTCGAGGCCTGGGCGGGCCTCGCTGGCGGCAGCGTCCGGCAGGTGCTCTGCACCGAATATGACACCGGCGTCGGCATCGGCTGGCACCGCGACAAGCCGCATTTCAAGGAGATCCTCGGCCTGTCGCTGGGCTCGCCGTGCAAATTCCGCTTCCGCCGCCGCAGCGGCGACAAATGGAAGCGCCACGCGCTCGAAGCCCTGCCGCGCTCGCTCTACATGATGGACGGCGAGGCGCGGTCGCAATGGGAGCACAGCATCCCGCCGGTCGAGGCACGCCGCTATTCCATCACCTTCCGGACGATGAAGCGGGTGTAACGGCCGGTCCAAAACTAAAACTGCGAAAACAACCCCATGCACAGTAGAACGCGCGGCCGGCATGCGGCCGCGGTCGCGCGCCCCAAATGTTTGACACGTCGGACCAAAACAGCCGCACCGCGCAATCGCCGCGCGGTTCGCGGATTTTCCCTTCAATTGCCGGGCAGGGGCAAGATTTCGGGCGGAAGAGAAGCCGCCACTCGACTCTCCGCAAGATTGTAAGTTAGTCTCGATTCTATCGGCCGGTCCATTTTTAGCCGATGTTGCAGCATTTCAGGGCGCGGCACGGCGCCGTCCCGGCCGAAGACATTTTCAAGGGAAGCTCGCGATGCGTTCGCTGTTTGCGCGGCTGCACCGGCGTTACGGGCCCAGGATTTCGGGGGCGGAGCGCCAGCGGCGGGTCAAGGACAAGCTCGCCCTTCAACCCACCCCACCCACGATCCGCTCACCCACCGCGCTCCGCGCGCTGGCGGTGCGACGCCCGAAAGTCGCGATCATCGGCGGCGGCTTCGCCGGCCTGATGGCGGCCTCCGAGCTCGTCGCGCATTGCGAGGTGACGCTGTTCGAGGCCCGCGACCGCTTCGGCGGCCGGGTTCTCAGCAAGAAGAAGCCGAGCGGGATCGTCGAGGCCGGCGGCGAGCTGATCGGCTACAACCATCCGCTCTGGCTGAAATATGCCAAGCGGTTCGAGCTCGGCCTGTCCGTCATCACCTCGGACACCAATTTCGACGCGCTCGAGCTCGACATGCCGGTGTTTCTCGACGGCCACAAGCTCTCCGACGGCCAGATGAAGCTGGTCTATCACGAGATGGACGATGCTTTCGGCAAGCTCAGTCGGTGGGCCGGCAGGGTCAAGCCTGACAAGCCCTGGCGCGCCAAGGGCGCAAGGAAACTCGACGCCAGGACGATTGCGGAGTGGATCGCCAGCCTCGACTGCTCGAAGCTCACCAAGCACGCCATGGAGGAGCAGTTCTCCAACGACGCCGGCCAGCCGACCACCAAGCAGAGCCTTCTTGCTAATCTGGCCGTCGTCGCGGGCGGACGGATGAAGGACCAGATCGACGCCTTCTTCACCCAGACCGAGACTTTGCGCTGCTCGGAAGGCAATCAGGAGCTCGCCATTCGTCTCGCGCAGGACATCAAGGACAACGGCGCCAGCACCCACCTGTCGACGCCGGTGCGCGCCATCCGCATCGACAGTGAAGGCGTGACCCTGGAATTCAGCCCCTCCGGCAACGGAACGGCACGCGCGCCCTTCGCCGCCGACTATGCCGTGCTCGCGATACCCCCGAGCCTGTGGCCGGACTCACCCAACGCCAAGATCACGATCACGCCCCACCTGCCGCACGACTACTACGTCACGATGGGGACGGCGGTGAAATATCTCAGCCCGCTCAAGAAGCGCTTCTGGATCGGCGAGGGCCTCGCCCCGACCGCCATCTCGAACCAGTTCGGTGTCACCTGGGAAGGGACGGACAACCAGATCGCCCCGCCGGAGCAACCGGTCGAGCTCAGCCTGTTTGCCGGCGCCGACGTCGCGGCGGAAGCTCTCAAGCACTACCGGCCCGGTGACCAGACGCAGGTCGACTTGTTCTACGCGCAGCAGATCGGCAGCGTCTACAAGGGCTATGTCGCGCATCTGGCCGATCAGCCGGAGTTCATGGCTTGGCCGCGCGACGAATGGACCGCCGCCGGCTACTCCTGTCCCGCCCCCGGCGAGGTCTGCCTCGCCGGGCCGTTGCTGGCCAAGGGCTTCGAGGACCGCCTGTTCTTTGCCGGTGAGCACACCTGCTTTGCGTATTTCGGTTACATGGAAGGGGCTCTCCAGTCCGGCCAGACGGCGGCGGCTGCGATCATCAAGGCCATCGACAAGCAGCCTGAAGCGCATGGCTCTGCCCGGACTAGCAATTCTGTCATAGGTTCGGGGCGCCTTGCGGCGGCGAAGCCGTGACCGGAGAGGAAGCGACGCGAATGACATTCACGACAAGGGCCCGATCCAGGATTTGGGCCCGCATCGTCGCCGCGCTCGCTTTTGCCGGCGCGCTCAACGCCACCGGAGCCTCGGGGGCAACGCCTGCGAAAGTCTCGGGCTCGACGGCGCTGGCGCTCGCGGGCGTGATCGCGCCGCTGTCGCCGGACCTGACCGGCGCCGAGAGGAAGGCGGTGGCGATGCTGTTCGCCGCCAATGCCGAGATTCCCTACAAGAAGCCGATCGTGGTGACTGTGGACAGAATCGTCTGCCGCACCGGCAATGTCGACATCACGTTACGCAATTGCGAGCTGACCTTCGGCAAGAAGAGCAGGACCGTGAACGGCTCGACGGCCAATGAAATTTTCGCGACAGAAGCGCTCGCCGGCATTCCGCCCGATGGTGCGGCGGGATCGAACTTCGAGAGCCTGAGCAAGCTGAGCTGCACGATCGACCCCAATGCCATCCGCCGCAAGGACGGGAGCGGAGCCGACTGCACCTTCCAGCCGGGGAATTGAACCGCGCATGGGCAAGAACATGGGCAAGAAACCGGGTGCCGTGAAATCGCCTCAAGACCAACTAACTAATAAGGCGAATTGAAAAGACGGGCCAAACGCGCGAACCCATATCGGGCACGCAGGGCCGGCACCAACATACCAACATGAAGAATTATCTCGCTTTCTTTCTCATCCTGGGCATGACGGCAGCCTCGGCACACGGCCCATTGCCGGCGCGGCTCACGGGGCCGTCCAATCTCGTCCGGGTGGGCCTCACCGACAACGACACGACCGCCGGTGGCACCGCGCGGCTGTGCGAGCAGATCTCCTTCTCGCGCGGGCTGCGCTACGGCGACAGCGAGGCCAATGTGCTCGACGTCGCCACCAGCAGCGAGACCAAGGCGGATACGCCCCGGCCCGTGCTGCTGTTCGTGGGGGGCGACACCTTTACCGGCGATCGCGGCGCGCCGGACCTGTCCCGCGAGGTCCAGGACCAGGCGATGTGCTTTGCCGCGCGCAACGGCATGATCGGCGTGCGCGTCAACTATCGCTTTGCGCCTGCGGCGACCTGGCCGATGGGTGCAACCGACGTCGCGGCGGCGCTATCCTGGGTCCACGGCAATATCGACCTGTTCAATGGCGATGCCCGCGAGATCGTCGCGGTCGGCTACGGCGCCGGCGCCTTCCATGTCGCCACCTTGCTGGCGCATCCCGAGTTCCAGACCGACCGCGCCGATGTCGCCGCCGTCGTGCTGGTGTCCGGGATCTACCGCGCGGGCAAGGACGCGAGCGACAGCGAGAAGGCCTATCTCGGCACTGACCCCACCCAATATGACAAGCGGTCGGTCTTCCCCGGCATCCTCAACGTCGATGCGCCGATCGTGCTGGCCTGGGCCGCGAACGATCCCGCGAGCCTCGTGGCGCAGGGCGAGACCTTGAAGAAGACGCTGTGCGGCGCCGGCCACTGCCCGCGCAGCACGCTGCTGCGCAGCCGCGACGGCATCGCCGCCGCCTTCGGCCTCGACGGCTCCGGCGACAGCCTCGCCGAACCGACGCTGCTGCTGGTGCATCAGCTCGAGGCGCGGGAGCTGCCGTAGCGGCGCGTTGCGGGCGGCGCGACGACTTTCACCTTTTGCTGGGCCACCCCTCTCCCCCGCCCTCCCCCGCAAGGGGGAGGGAGCGCAGCGGAGCACGTGGCCACGCTGTGCCCTCATCGCCGACGCGCTAATGAATGGAGTCACTCGCCAAACGAAAGATGCGTTCCCTCCCCCCCCTTGCGGGGGAGGGTTAGGGAGAGGGGTGCCACACGGCACGCTCTGTCGATTGATGGCCCGTCAACACGGCTGTCGTTTCGTTCGCGATGCGTCGCCTTGAAGCGGGCGATCAAGCCACAGCTTTGACAAACGCTTGACGTAGATCAAGCGGACTTGGTGCGGATTGAGCCGACCTCTTGGAGGGGCCAATATCAAGGTATCGAGCATGCGCGTCATCGGCAGGATGCTGTTCGTTTCGATGATCGCTATCGCGTCGCTTGGCGCGATGTCCCAGCAACACGCCGAACAACCCGCGAGCGGCGATGAAATCCGCATCGGCAACGTGATGCCGTATTCGGGACCGCTCTCGGAATTCGGCGCCATCGGCCAGGCGGAGGCCGCCTATTTCGACATGGTCAACGCGCGCGGCGGCATCAACGGCCGCAAGATCCGCTTCATCACGCGCGACGACAATTCCGATCCGGCCACCGCGCTGGAGCTGACGCGCAATCTGGTCGAGAAGGACGACGTACACCTGATGTTCGGCTCGTTCGGCACGCCCGGCAATATCGCCACGCGCTGGTACCTGAACGAGAAGAGAATCCCGCAGCTGTTCGTCGCATCCGGCGACGAGGAGCTGAGCCAGGCCAAGGCGTTTCCCTGGACCATGGGCTGGCAGCCGTCGTTCCGGTCGGAGGGGCGCATCTATGCCAACTACATCCAGGCCTATTACCCCAAGAAGAAGATCGTGGTGCTCTGGCAGAACGACCAGTTCGGACGCATGCTCTACAGGGGCATCCAGGAAGGTCTTGGCGACCTGAACCGCCTTGTCCTCGTCGACATCGCCTTCGACATTGCCGATGAGCATCTCGAAGGGCATGTCTCGATCCTCAAGCGCGCGGGCGCGGACATCTTCGTCTTTCTCGGCGTGCCGTCGACGGCGTCCAAGGTGATCAAGCTGGCGGCGTCACTCAAATGGCGCCCGGTCATCATCGTCAACGACGCCTCCGCCTCGATCGCCAACGCGATGGCGCCCGCGGGCCTGGAGAATTCGTCCGGCGTGATCTCGGCGGCCTTCCTGAAGGATCCGAGCGACCCCGCATGGAAGAACGACCCCGCCATGAAGGACTGGTTCGCCTTCATGGACAAGTACCATCACGTCGAAAGCACCAACAACAGCGCCGCGGTCTACGGCTACGGCGCAGCCGAGGCGCTGACACAGGTGCTGAAGCAATGCGGCGACGACCTGTCGCGCGAGAACATCATGCGTCAGGCGGCTTCGCTGAGGGATCAGCAGCCCTCCGTTGCGTTGCCCAACATCAGGATGAGCACCTCGCCCAACAGCTATCTGCCGATCAAGCAGATGCGGCTTGTCCAGTTCGACGGCCGTTCCTGGCAGCCTTTTGGCGATGTGATCGAGACCGCGTTCACGGAGGGCGCGGCGCGGTGAGTCTCGCGTCGACGCTGGTTGGTGCAGCGCGGCGTTCAGGCACGCACCTTTTGCTGGGCCACCCCTCTCCCCCGCCCTCCCCCGCATCCGCCTTCGCCAAGGCTGCGGCGGACAAGAGGGGGGAGGGAGAGCACCTGTCGCGTTGTGAGAGGTCGGCCCTTACCCTCCCCTGGAGGGGTCCGGGACGAGCGTAGCTCGCCCGTGGGTCGGCTCATGTTGAGCGAAGCGAGACATGAGGCGGGGTGGGGTGACGGTCTCTCCGCATCGAACACTGCCCGTGTTGAGAGATCACCCCACCCCGCTCGCGCTGCGCGCGATCGACCCTCCCCCTCCAGGGGAGGGTAAGAGCACCTTCACGCCGGCTTCAGCGAAGCCAGCGCGTTTTCCAGCAGCGAGCGGACGCGTGCTGCATCGCCTGACTTCACCATGGCGGGGTCGAGATACAGCTCGAGGCCGGGCGCGCGCTCGGTGATGACACCGCTCTTCTCCGCCGCAGCGTCGTTGAGCGCGTCGACCGAATAGGGAATGATTTCGCGGCTGATGCCCTTCATCGTGATCGCGGGCAGCGCGTGCGCGCGGACGATGTCGCTGACCAGCGCGAAGGTCTCGTAGCTCAGCACGATTCCGCCGGGCTCGGCGATCGATTGCAGACGCGCGGCGAGGTTCGCTTCGGCACCGATGATGGTGTAGTCCATGCGGTCGCTGCTGCCGAAATTGCCGACATTGCAATAGCCGGAATTGATACCCATGCGCGAGCGGAACGGCTGCTCGATGCCGGAGGCGCGCCACTTCGCATTGAGTTCGGCAAGACGCTGCTGCATGCGCCAGGCCATCTGGAGGCAGGCCTCAGCGTCCGCACGGTCGCCCCTGGTCTCGGGGTCGCCGAAGAAGATCAGCATGGCATCGCCGATGAATTTGTCGATGGTGCCGCCATATTCATGGGCGATCGCCGACATCTCGGTGAAGTATTCGTTGAGGAGCTGGGTCAACAATTCCGGCTGCAGCCGCTCGGCGGTCGCCGTGAAATTCTGGATATCGGAGAAGAAGATCGTGAGCTTCTTGCGCTCGGTGTGGATGGTGACGTCCTTCTGGCCGCTGAAGATGCTCTTGTAGACTTGCGGCGGGATGTAGCGCGAGATCTTCATCGACAACGAAGCCAGAAAGTCGTTGGCGGATTCGAGCTCCTTGTTCATGCCCTTGATACGGCCGGCCTGGCGGCGCTGGAGCGAGAGGAACGACAGGCCGCAGCCGGCGGCGATCAGGAAATAGGCCAGCAGGAACTTGAACGAGAAGATGTTGGCGGCGATCGGCTGCGCGATGATCACCTCCTGGATGCCTCTGATGTCACCGACCTTCCAGTCCTTCTTCGGGCTCTCGGGGTGGCTGTTGTGGCAGCTGACGCAGGCCGGGCCCATCGTGACGGGCGCGACCAGGCGGACCTTGTCGGAGAACAGCGAGGTCTCGGTCTCGACGATCTTCTGCTCGGGGTCCTTGCGAAGCGCGTCGAGCGCGTCCTTCTCGAACTTGTCGAGCTGGTGCGCGGCGCGGTTCTGGAACGGGAAATCCGAGACGAAGCGGTAGGCGATGTTCTCCTGCTGCGCGCCGATCACCCGTCCGAGCTCCAGCGACAGCGTCGCCGGGATCGGGATCGCACCGGGGACGGATTCGTAATTGTGCACGACCCTGGTGGTGCCGTTTGGGTTAGCCAGGATGCGGCCGACCACGTTGGACGCATAGTAGCTGCGCACGCTCGTGATCACCGAGTTGAGGTCGGCGGCCTGCCGGCGCAGCGCGGTCTTGCTGAGGTCGGTCAGGTCCAGCCACACCGCGACCGGCAAAGCGAGCAGGAGCAAGGCGATCACGGCCCCCGTGAGGATGCCGCTCTTGCGCTGTTCTTCGGAGATCTCTTGTTTCACCCTGTGGCTCCGTCGTGTGCGATCTTGACGCAAATCCCGGGAATTCGCGGCAAGAGCTTGCGGCGGCACAGAGCCCGCAAATGCGAGGCCGCGCAACCCCATTTCATGGTGGGTCGCAGCAAATGGCTTTTCGTTTCATGGCGAATGTTTAAGATCGGCATGAACCTGCATTCACTCCGCCGGGAGATCCTCCATATGACCGAGACCATCCGCATCAGGCGCTTCAATGCGCGCCCCGTGATCGTGCCGATGAATTTGCCGCTCAAGACCTCGACCGGCGCGGTCGCAAAGGCGCCGCTGGTGCTGATTGACTGCGAGACCGACCAGGGCGCGGTGGGGCATGCCTATCTGTTCTCGATCACGCCGTCGGCCTTGAAGCCGCTGACGGCGATGGTCACGGAAATGTCGGAGCTCGTCGCCGGCGACGAGYTGCTGCCGTTCGAGATCGAGCGCAAGCTGACCCAGCGCTTCACCCTGCTCGGCCTCGCCGGCCTGCAGCGGCTGGCGCAATCCGGCATCGACATGGCGGCATGGGATGCGCTGGCGCGCAGCAAAGGCTTGCCGCTGGCGCGCCTGCTCGGCGGCGCGCCGAAGCCGGTCAGGGCCTACAATTCGAAGGGACTCGGCATCATGCCGGCGGGCGCCGCGGTGGACGAAGCCCACAAGCTGCTGGCCGAAGGTTTTCACGCGGCAAAGATCCGCGTCGGCCGGCCCGATGCGCGGGAGGATCTCGCCGTGGTGCGCGCGGTGCGCAAGGCCGTCGGCGATCAGGTCACGCTGATGTGCGACTACAACCAGGCCCTGACGGTGACCGAGGCCATCCGCCGCGGCGAGATGCTCGACGACGAGGGGCTGACCTGGATCGAGGAGCCGATCCGCCACGACGATTACGCTGGTAACGCGCGCATTGCGGATGCGCTCCGCACGCCGGTCCAGATCGGCGAGAATTTTGACAGCGCCTTCTCGATGCAGGCGGCGCTGTCCGCTGAGGCCTGCGACTACGTGATGCCCGACGTGCAGCGCATCGGCGGCGTCACCGGGTGGCTCCGCGCCGCCTCGCTCGCACATGCCGCCGGCATCGAGATGTCGACGCACCTGTTCTCGGAGGTCAGCGCGCACCTGCTCTGCGTGACGCCGACCGCGCACTGGCTGGAATATGTCGACTGGGCCGACGCGGTGCTGGCGACACGGCTGACGATCAAGGACGGCTTTGCCCTGCCGGGCGAGGAGCCCGGCAACGGGATCGCGTGGGACGAGGCAGCGGTGAAGAAGTATCTCGTCTGATAAGACCGCCTCTTACGACCGAACAGCGGCAATCATACTCAGCTCGACGGGAGCGCCCCGCGGCAACTCGGCGACGCCGACAGACGTGCGCGTGTGACGACCGCGATCGCCCAAGCGCTCGATCAGCCGGTCGGAGGCCCCATTCATGACTTGCGACTGCTGGGTAAATCCGGGCGCTGAAGCAATGTATCCAACGAGCTGCAGGACCTGGACGATCCTGTCCTCTCCGCCTGTTGCGTGGTTGATGGCCGAAATGCAGAGATCGGCGCAAAGAGCAGCGGCCTCCTGCGCGGCCGCGATATCGACATTTGCGCCGACCTTGCCCGCATACAGCAGGTCCTCACCGCGACGCGGCAGCTGACCACTGACATACGCAATTCCACCATGGATGATCACCGGCAAATAGTTGCCGCCGGGCTTGTTCACGCTGTTCATCTCGAAAACTGCCTTCTCGTCACGTCCGGCGAAGCGACACGTTTCGCCGAACCCCGCAAATTGTATCTCACCAGGCTCGTCGCCGTCATGGATGACCGGACAATGGCAGGCGGAGGTTCACGGATCAAGGCTGCGAAGCATTTGCATGCCGAAGGCAGTGCGGATCAAGCCCGACAAGGCCTCGCCACCGCGCATTGCGCAGCGCCGGCGGGCACGATAACGATGCCCCCATGTCCACGTGGCGGCCCCACCCTCACATCCGCGTCGTCGCGCTCGGCCTGCACTGGCGGGGCGGGCGGCTGCTGGCGGCCGAGGTGCGCGACGATGCGGCGCGGATCAAGGGCGTTCGCCCGCTCGGCGGCGAGATCGAGTTCGGCGAGAGCTGGCGGACTGCGCTGGTGCGCGAATTCAACGAAGAGCTCGGCGTGGACATCACCATCACGGGCGAGCCGCTGGTGATGGAGAACATTTTTTTGCACGAGGGATCGACCGGGCATGAGGTGATGTTCATCGCCGAGGTCGCGCTTCCAGACGGCGCGTTCAGCGGCCAGGACCGCATCGACTTCCGCGAGGATAACGGCGAAGAGATCGTCGCACGCTGGTTCGATCTTGCGGAGCTCGACGTCGAGGGCGGGCCGAGCCTTTATCCGAACGGGTTGAAGGATGTACTGCTCCGACGGAAGCGCCAGTCCGCCTGACGGGCGCCTGGCTACCAAACCTCCGCGCCGGGGATTTTCTTGCGCACCACCATGCGCTGGATCCAGATGCAGCGACGGACGGATCTGTTGGAGCGGCCGACGGCGGATATCCCCTCGCCGGCCTGAAGCAGCGGCGCGATGTTCGCGCGCAGCGCCCGGCAGCGCTGGAGCTCGGCCTGCAAGTCGATCACCGCCGCATCCGCGCATGACGCCATCAGCGCCAGCACAGCCATTGCAAGACAGGTCGCCCGCATCGTTCGCATTCCTTTCACTGTGATCCCCCCGCGTCGCGCCGGTAGCGGAAGTCGCAATGGCTCGCGCGCCTTGCATGATGGTCTGCGCCCGCGTCAGCTTGACGTCRGGGCCGGACCCTTCCGCAGTCGCGAAGTCGGAAGTGCAGACAAAGGAGAAAAGCCGAGCTCCGGCTCGCCCAGCTGTGGCGGCCCCAACAAGGCTGAGCCAACGCAGACGTGATTCAGCGGTTACCGCGGGTCGCCAGATCCTGAAGAGCCGACGGCGCAGTCAGTGATATTATCCCCATCATACCAAATGCTGCGCGGGCTTCCCTAAGAACCAGCCAACGTCAAGGAGAACTCGAGTGCCGTTGTGGAAAGTCTATCACCCCGTCGGGGCCTACTCGGCTCATGACAAGAAGGAATTCGCAGAGAAGGTCACCGCAATGTATGCGAGGATTCCCATCCCGAAATTCTACGCCGTGATGATCTTCGAGGAAGTCGCCGCAGGTTCGGTCTATGTCGGCGGAGCTTCGCACGAGAAATTCGTCCGCTTCAAGATCGACCACATGGCGAGGACGATGCCCGGCCCCGTCATCAGGGAATGGTGGGTGAAAGCAGTCGACAAGTTGATCGCGCCCTACGTCAAGGACCGGGGATACGACTGGGAGGTCACCATCGACGAGCTACCGGCCGACCTTTGGTCGATTCAGGGGCAAATTCCGCCGCCATTCGAATCCCACGCCGAAACAAGATGGGTCAAGGAGAACCGGCCGAGTTCGTATGACCTCCAGGAAAAGCTGCCGGTCGGAGCCCTGTTCAAGCCGGGCGTGTCCGCCGGCTGAGGCGACGCCCGCAGGACTGTCGATCGACGCAAGACGCCGCTCCGCAGGGCGGACCGAGCCTCTATCCGACAGGACTGAAGGACCTGCTGCTCCGGCAGAAGAGCCAGTCCACCTGACGGGCGCCTGCTACCACGCCTCCGCGCCGGGGATTTTCTTGCGCACCGCCATGCGCTGGATCCAGATGCAGCGACGGACGGATCTGTTGGAGCGGCCGACGGCGGATATTCCCTCGCCGGCCTGAAGCAGCGGCGCCACGTTCTGCCGCAGCACGCGGCAGCGCTGGAGCTCGGCCTGCCAATCGATGATCGCCGCATCGGCGCGTGATGCCATCAGCGCCAGCGCAGCCATGGCAAGGCAGCTTGCCCGCATCATTTGCATTCCCTTCACCGTGATCCCCCCGCATCGCGCCGGTAGCGAAAATCGCAATGGCTGGCGCCCTGCATGATCGTCTGCGTGCGCGTGAGCCTGACGTCGGGACCAAACCCTTCCGCGGTCGCGAAATCGGCGGTGCAGACCAGGAGGAAGCCGAGCTCCGGTTCGCCCAGCGCCTTGTAGAACTCGGCATAGGCGCATCGCGTCACGTCGAACGCGAAGGTGTCCGCCGTCTGCTCGACGACGTCATAGGCGAGCGCGTCGTCGCGGGCATAGGTCTTGAACGCCGACGATACAGCGTTGCCGAGATCGGTCTCGTTCTTCGTTTTCCAGAACTCCTCACCGAAGCCGCGATAGAGATCGCCGAGCGCCTTGCGCACCAGCGCGTTGGCGCGCGCCTCGCCGAGCTCGGCCTGCAATGCCTTGACCAGCGGCACCAGCACCTGCGCCTGGATCTTTGCTTGCTCGATGACGGAAACGCTCATGGGCAGCCTCGCTCGTCTCTCGTTGCTGCGACTCTTTGGCCCTGTGACCTGGCACACATTTGCGACCATCTTAAGGTTGTATGATAGCCCAGCATAACCGAAGCCGGCCAGGCGCCCGACCTCCATTTTGATGATCTCATTTTCGAGCACGGAGAAGGAAGCAATGCTTCACTCAGTTCGCAGGGCTCGGCTATTTCCCGACCGCATATTTGCCCGAACCACAAGTTGAAAATCACGATCGATTCACGCAGATCCGTTCAGTATCCGGCCCGGCCAACAACGTAGGGCCGATCAATGTTCGTAGTCGGCACGCGCGCATGAGCGCGCGTGAACGATGTTGTCATGCCCGGCATCGGGCGGATCACGAGACGCGATCGGGATCACGAGGCGCAATAGCGCAGGACTCACCTGCCCGGACAGCCGGCCCGGGGAAATGCCGGCATCGACAGTTGCAGCACCGCGAGGGATCACCATGGACGAGCCCAAACCACTCACCAGTGCATTCACCAAGACCGCGAATTTCTCCATCCACGAGGTCGACGAGGTGTTCAGGGACGCCGCGCAGCCCGCCGCGGGGGCCGCCGCGCGAGCTGCGCGTCCGCCGGTCACCTTGCCGCCCATCCTCGGTCCGCTGTCGGCCTTCACGGGCACCTTCACAGGACAGGGATTCAATACGATCTTCCGGCCCGACAGCAAGATCACGCCGACGCCGATGCCGGGGCCGATCAGCACCACCGACCCCGACGACAACGTGCTGGAGCTGAATCTCACCGACGAGACGATGTCGTTCTCGAACAATCTTGGCTCGATCCCCAATCGCGGCTCGCTGCAGCAGGCAGATGCATTCCTCAACGGCGTGCCGTATCTCCAGACCATCAACGACATCACCACGGGAACGCCCGTGGGCATTCACTTCGAACCCGGCATCTGGCTGGCGGTGCCCGCCACCACCAATCCGCACGAGCCGTTCACCGTCGCGCGCATGGCGTCGATCCCGCACGGCACGACGATCACTGCGCAAGGCACCGCGCTGCCTCCGGTCGCCGGTAAGCCAACCATCGCGGCCATCGACATCACACCGTTCATCGGCGGCAATCCGGGCAACAAGATCACATTCCAGAACCAGACCGCGACCAACAAGACGACTCGCAGGCTACCTCAGGATCTGACCGCACTGATGGCTTCCGGCAAGCTCACCCAGGCGATGATCACCGACCCGAACACGGTGCTGCGCGATCAGATCGCGCATCAGACCATCACGCAGACCATCGTCATCGAGACCTCGACGAAGCCCGGCACACCGCTGTCCGGCGGCCCCTTGCCGGCCATCCCCTCGCCCGGCCCGCATCCGCAGGCGCCGAGCTTTGCCGGCGGCGCCGCGAACATCGCGTTCCTTCAGGGCTTGCCCGTTCCGACACCGGGCGGCAATGGCTCGAACGCCAACGCCTTCCAGATGGACGCAGTGTTCTGGATCGAGACGGTGGTTTACGACATCGACGTGCCGGCCCTGCCGCCCGGAACGCCGCCGGTGATCCTGCAACCGCGCCAGAGGAGCAACGTGCCGCTGGTTCCGAGCTTCGTCGCCGCGATCCCGTTCGTGCCCAACAAGGGATTCAAGGGCGGCCACGTCAGGGTGGCGACGACGCAGATCCAGTATTCACAGAAGGTCATGCTGGATTTCGCCGGGCTGACCTGGCCGCACGTCTCGGTCGCATCGCTGGTGCCGGCCGCACCCGTGCCGATCCCGGATCATCTGTTGCCGCTGACGTGAGGCGGATGGCGGTGTGACGACGATGCGCCACGTCCGCGGTATCGGACGTGGCCTGAACCAACGCATCCGTGATGCGACGGTGACCGCCGCTCGCGCGATCCTGAAAAGCCGGCGGCACGATCAATGGTATGATCATTGTCATCCAAAAGAGAGATGATCATGCCCCCTTCCAAGATGTCTCGCGGCTCCATCAGGCTACGACGATTTGCACGGCGCGGTCATGTTGCGGCAATTGCTGCAGCGCTGTTTCTCGCGGCGACCGCCTGGTCAGCCGGGCCGGCGCTGGCCGCGGCAGATGATGCCGAGGCGCGAACCATCTTCGAAAAATTCATTGCCGCGCAGAATGCGCACAACGCGGACGATGTGAAGGCCATGCTGTGGAATTCGCCCGGCACGCTGTTGTTTGCGAGAGGCATCGAAACCAGAGGCCGTGATGCGGTCGCGGACCGCTTCAAGGGCTACTACGAGGGCACCTGGCACCTCGAACCCGATATGTCGAAATTCCACGTCGCCGTGATCTCGAACGAGGTGATGCAGGTCCTCGTTCCCATCGTCTTCACGCGCGGCCTTCCCGGCAAGCCGGCCCAACAGAATACGTTTCTGATCAGCCAGACCTACGTGCGGGATGCGAACGGCTGGTCCGTCGCCTCGGTCCTGCCGGTCGCGAACACGGAACTGAAATAGCCGCGATCCAGAATCGTAGCCCGGATGGAGCGCACCGTAATCCGGGACAGCGTCGGAGAGGATACACCCCGGACTGCGCTTCGCTCCATCCGGGCTACACGCAGGCTTCGCAATCGCGGATTGTTTGGGCTTGCCTGGCCGAAGCTCGCCGCGGGCAGCCCGCCTGCGCCCTTTGGGCTTCGGCGTGGCATCCTTCTCTCGCTATCGCGAGCGAAGGATGGTGGGCGCGACAGGGATCGAACCTGTGACCCCTACCATGTCAAGGTAGTGCTCTCCCGCTGAGCTACGCGCCCTAGATGTCTCTAGATCGGGTCGGGTCCCTATAACGGCTCAGGGGAGCCGGTGCAAGGACCGAAGGGGGCCGATTTAGGCCGCCAGCATCTTGTTCACTTCGCTGACCAATTCGCGCAGATGCACGGGCTTGGACAGCACCTTGGCGTTCTTGGGGGCGTCCGAATCCGAGTTCAGGGCGACCGCGGCGAAGCCGGTGATGAACATGATCTTGATGTCGGGGTCGAGTTCCGAGGCCCGGCGGGCGAGCTCGATGCCGTCCATCTCCGGCATCACGATGTCGGTCAGCAGCATCTCGAACGGCTCTTCCCGGAGCCGCTGATAGGCGGCCATGCCGTTGTCATGGGACGAGACCTGAAAACCAGCGTTTTCCAGCGCCTTGACCAGGAAACGGCGCATGTCGTTGTCGTCTTCGGCGAGCAGGATTTTGGGCATGGCAGGAAACGTCAAATCCCCAGAGGATATCAGCAGAGGTTACTAAGCCCGACAGAGGGTAAATTTGGGGTGAAAATCTTTACCCTGGGCTGGCTGCGCTGCCGGTCCCTTGTGAACCCGAATGCGGCACGAATCAATCGAGCCGCGCTGGCGCATCCCCGCTTCCCTGCCCACACGGTTAAGACATGTTCCAGCGCCGATCACATCTTTTCGCTTGGCAGAATGGTTGCGATTCCAGACAATGACGACACATAAGAGCCGCTCCACCGGCCGAATCAATTCGATCCGAGACCCGGATCCCGCGGCGCGAAGGGACGAAGCCTGAGAAGATGACCCGGTTTGACGGCGACGTGTCGCCCGCCTTCGAGATCGTGGAGCCCGCGCAATGGCGCGCGCCTGTCATCTTCAACTCGCCCCATTCCGGCTCGACCTATCCGGACGAATTCCTCAGCGCCTCCAGGATCGACCTGACGACGCTGCGGCGGTCCGAAGATTCCTTCATGGACGAGCTGATCGGCCATTTGAGCGAGCGCGGCTTTCCGACCGTGCGGGTCAACTTTCCCCGCTCCTATGTCGACGTCAATCGCGAGCCTTATGAGCTCGATCCCCGCATGTTCACCGGACGGCTGCCGAGCTTTGCCAATACCCGCTCGATGCGGGTCGCCGGCGGGTTAGGCACCATCCCGCGCGTGGTCGGCGACGGCCAGGAGATCTATCGCGAACGCATCCTGGTCGACGATGCGCTGGCGCGGATCGAGACGCTCTACAAGCCCTATCATCGCGCGCTGCGCCGGCTGATCAACAAGGTGCACCAGATGTTCGGCACCGTGGTGCTGGTCGACTGCCACTCGATGCCCTCGGTCGGCGTCAGCAGGGACGAGCCGCGGCGGCCCGACATCGTGATCGGCGACCGCTACGGCACGAGCTGCACGCCGCTGCTTCCGGACAGGGTCGAGGAGACCATGGGCGGGCTCGGCTATTCGATCGGCCGCAACAAGCCCTATG
Organism: Bradyrhizobium sp. 2TAF36; assembly: GCF_052114925.1. NCBI lineage: Bacteria > Pseudomonadati > Pseudomonadota > Alphaproteobacteria > Hyphomicrobiales > Nitrobacteraceae > Bradyrhizobium > Bradyrhizobium sp. 2TAF36. The sequence continues at coordinate 176,832 of NZ_JBFRFR010000010.1, forward strand.
CCGGCGGATTCATTACCGAGCATTACGGCAACCCCGCGAGCGGGCTGCACGCGGTGCAGCTCGAGCTCAACCGCGCGATCTACATGGACGAGCGGCGGCGCGAGCGCAGTCCGCGCTTTGCGCAAGTGGCAAGCGACTTCGGCGTGCTCGCCGACGTGCTGGCGACGACGATCCCGTTCGGCGATCTCGGCCCGTTCCAGGCCGCGGCGGAATAATAGCGAGCCGTCGCCGCGCGATCGCGCCGCCGATCAAACATCAGATCAAGCTGCCAGCGTATCGTGCGCCGAATCTTCGCTTCGCGTTTTCGCGCGCTCGAAGTGAAGATCGAGGCTCAAAGAAAAAAGGGCCGCTTCTGATGAAGAAGCGGCCCAAGTCTAGGGAGGAAACGCCCAAGGAGGGCAGCGGTAACGCAGAGCGCTACCGCACCGCAACAATATGCGGCCGCGACGCACAAAGTGCAAGGGCTTTTGAGCCGTTTCCCATGCAATATGCACATGGCTCAATTGCTTATAGCGAAACCCAGATTCAGTTTCTTTGATAAGGAAATTCAATGGGTTGATAACCGTTTGCATACGAACAAGGCATACTCGGAACTAAGTTTTCAACTCTATGATCGATATTTGGCCAGCATATGACTGGGATGGGGCAGCCGGTTGCGGCATCCAAAATACCAGGGAGCAAACCAACTCAGCGCTGCACGCGAGAAGCGAATTGAGCTAGGCAGGAGCGAGCTTCACCCGACTTTCGTTTTGAGGATGCGCCGTGACGGTGATCGACTTCTCAGCCTTCATCGGACGGCTCGCCACCGCCTCCGGCGAAACCATCCTGCCGTTCTTCCGCACCTCGCTGTCGATCGACGACAAGAGCAAGACCAAGGATTTCGACCCCGTTACGGAGGCCGACCGCGCCGCGGAGGCGGTGATGCGCCGGCTGATCAAGGCGAGCTTCCCCCAGCACGGCATCGTCGGCGAGGAATTCGGCAACGAGCGCGAGGACGCCGATTATGTCTGGGTGCTCGACCCCATCGACGGCACGAAATCCTTCATCGGCGGCTTTCCGATCTGGGGCACGCTGATCGCGCTGCTGCACAAGGGCGCGCCGGTGTACGGCATGATGCACCAGCCCTTCATCGGCGAGCGCTTCTCCGGCGACAACGGCTCGGCCACCTATAAAGGCCCGTCCGGCGAGCGCCGGCTCCAGGTCCGTCGCTGCGCCTCGCTGTCGGAAGCAACGAGCTACACCACCAGCCCGCTGCTGATGAACGAACGCGACCGCGCCATCTTCAGCCGCATCGAACAGGGCGCGCGGCTGTCGCGCTATGGCGGCGACTGCTACTCCTATTGCATGCTGGCGGCCGGTCACGTCGATCTCGTGGTCGAGACCGAGCTGAAGCCTTACGACATCGCCGCCCTGATCCCGATCGTGACCGGCGCCGGCGGCGTCGTCACCACCTGGGAAGGCAAGCCGGCCCAGGGCGGCGGCCGCATCATCGCGGCCGGCGATGCAAGAGTTCACGAAGAAGCACTGAAACTGCTCAACGGATAAGCGCCCCAAGGAGCGTGCATGAAAAGAGCCTGCATGAACAACTGGCCTAAGCTCCTCCTTGCATTCCTGCTCCTGTTTCCCGCCCTCGCCTCCGCGCAGAATTTCCCCGCAAAACCGATCAAGCTGATCGTGCCGTTCCCGGCCGGCGGGCCCAACGACATCATTGCCCGCGTGATCGGCCAGCGCATGTCGGAGCTGTCAGGGCAGCCGGTGCTGATCGACAACCGCGGCGGCCAGGGCGGCGTGCTCGGCACCGACGCGGTCTCCAAGGCCGCGCCCGACGGCTACACCATCGCCATCTCCTCAGCCGGCGCGCTCGCGATCAGCCCGAGCATGGAGCGGGTCGCCTACGACACCGCGAGCGACCTCACGCCGGTGACGCTGGTTGCGACCGTGCCGGAAATGCTGGTGGTTGCCACCAACGTGCCCGCAAAGGACATCGGCGAGCTGATCGCGCTCGCCAAGGCGCAGCCCGGAAAGCTCAATTTCGCCTCCTCCGGCCCCGGCAGCCTGCCGCACCTCGCCGGCGAATTGTTCAAGCTGACGGCCAAGATCGACATCGTCCACGTGCCCTATCGTGGCGCTGCTCCCGCGGTGAACGATCTCCTGGGCCAGCAGGTGCAGATGACCTTCCTGGATCTTCCGGTGCTGCTGCCGCAGGTCAAGGCGGGCGCGTTGAAGCCGATCGCGGTCGGCTCGGCCGAGCGCTCCGCGACCGCGCCCGACGTGCCGACCACCGCGGAAGCGGGCTTTGCCGATCTTCGTATCGAGAACTGGTACGGCATGGTGGCGCCGAAGGGCACGCCGAAGGAGATCGTCACCGCGCTGCATGGCCTGGCGACGAAGGCCATGGCGGATCCGGCCGTAAAGGAAAAGCTCGCCGCCCAAGGCGCGACCCTGATTGGCGACGAGCCGGAGCATTTTCGCAGCTTCATCGCGGACGAGACCGCGAAGTGGGCGAAGGTGATCAAGGATGCCGGAGTCGAGACGGCGAAGTAGCGCGCGGTAGGCGAACGGCCTCACAACGCGACAGGTGCGTTCCCTCCCCCCTTGCGGGGGAGGGCCAGGGAGAGGGGTCCACACGGGGACTCCATCGATCTCTCTTCTTCGCGACAGAGACACCTTTTTCTGGGTACCCCTCTCCCCCTCCCTCCCCCGCAAGGGGGGAGGGAGCGCAGTTGTGCGCACCGCCGCAACGTAGGCTCACATCAAAAAGCCGCCCTCACGCCGCCTCTGCCCTTAAATGCTCCACCAGCATCTTGGCCGGCCTTGGCAGCGCCTTGAAGCTGCGGGCGCAGATCACGAGCTTGCGGTTGGCGAAGGCATCACGCAGGCGGACCATGGCCAGCGGCAYCAGCTTGGCGCAGCGGCGGGCGGCGGATATCGGCACCAGGGCGATGCCGACGTCAGCGGCGACCATCTGACAGATCGCGTCGAAATCGCGCAGACGCGCACGGTAATGCGGACGCATGCCGAGCCGGGCGGCGTGCTTCGAAATGTGCATCTGGAGTGCAGTGGCGCTGGTGAGCCCGACGAATTCGCAATCCCGCGTCTCCTGAAAATCGATCTGGCGACGGCCCGCGAACGGGCCGCGCCGCGACGTCACCAATGTCAGGTGGTCCTCGCTGAAGACGAAACGCTCGATATGATCAGGCAGCGCGTGCTCGGCGGCAAAGCCGAGATCGGCGGCACCGGCGGTGATTGCTGCCGCGATATCGGTGCTCTCGCGCTCCTCGATGTCGATGGCGACGTCGCGATGCTCGCGCAGGAAACCCGCCAGCGCCTTCGGCAGATGCTCCGACAGCCCCGAGGTGTTGACGAGAAAATGCACACTCGCGCGCACGCCGCTGGCAAAGCCGGCGAGATCGCCGCGCAGGGCGTCGACCTGGTGCATCACGACCCGTGCATGATCGAGCAGGCTCTCGCCCGCCGCAGTCAGCTCGACACCGCGCCGCCCACGCTTGAGCAGCGCGACGCCGAGCGCGTCCTCGAGCCCTTTGATGCGCGCGCTGGCAGAGGCCAAGGCGAGATTCGATCGCTCGGCGCCGCGCGTGATGCTGCGCTGGTCGGCAACCGCGATGAAGAGCTGGAGGTCGACGAGGTCGAAGCGCATGGTCGGATTCTCCTCAGCCTCCGCCAGGAACGAAGGCTGTCTCCGTAACCTTCAGATTGTGCCCGCGCGCGGCTTCGGTCAATGTGCAAGATATGATTGACCCGCTCCTCATCCTCATCGCCGCCGTCTTCCTGATCGCCGGATTCGTCAAGGGCGTGGTCGGGCTCGGCCTGCCGACCGTGTCCATGGGCCTGCTCGCGGTGAACATGGCGCCGAGCCGCGCGATCGCCATCGTGATCGTGCCCGCCATCGTCACCAATATCTGGCAGACCTTCGCCGGCCCCTATCTGCGCGACATCCTGAGGCGGCTGTGGCCRCTGATGATCGGCACCGTGATCGGATGCTGGCTCAATGCCGGCGCGCTGACCGGCCCGCATGCCCGTTACGGCACGATCGTGCTCGGAATCCTGCTCGTGATCTACGCGATCATCGGGCTCAGCAAATTCAAGTTCCACGTCGCGCCGCAGAACGAGAAATGGGTCGGCGGCGTGGTCGGCGTGATCACCGGCGTGATCTCGGCCTCGACAGGCGTGCAGGTGATCCCCTCGATGCCGTTCATGCAGGCGATCGGCATGGAGAAGGACGAACTGGTGCAGGCGCTCGGCGTGTTCTTCACGACCGCGACGCTGGCGCTCGCCTTCAATCTCACCGCCGGCGRCTTGCTGACGCCGGCGAACGCCGTGCCGGGCGCCGTGGGCATGGCCATGGCCTTTGCCGGCATGTTCGTCGGCCAGTCGGTGCGGGCGCGGATGCCGGCGGAAGCGTTTCGCCGCTGGTTCCTGATCGCGATGATCCTGCTCGGCATTTATCTCGCCGGCAGCGCGCTGCTGAAGGAGTTCGCCTGAGGCCTACGATTTGGGCTCGTAGCCCGGCACCCATTTTTCGTGCTGGGGCAGATCGTCCTGGATCGTCCACCACGGTGCGCGCGACGAGGTGAAGACGTGGAGGCGGGGCCTGACATCGGGATCGTCATCGAGCAGGCCGGCGGGAATGCTGACGGTCGGCAGATAACTCGCCTTGCCCGGCGTCAGGCAGCCGCAGGTCTTGCAGCGATGGCGGAAGCTCCCCGGCGCGGATTCGTAAGCCACCGTCATGTCCTCGCCGGCAACAAAGCGAAACTTGTCGGCATCGACATGGGCGTAGGTGGCGAAGGCGGCACCGGTCAGCTTGCGGCAATTGGCGCAATGACAATGCGTGAGCGCACGCACCTGATCGATCTCGAAACGCACGGCGCCGCATAGGCAGCTTCCACGAACCATCGAAACCTCCCCGCGCGGCCTCTATCGGGCCGACTGCATGCCGGACCAGTCATCCGTTCGAATGAGTTATCGCGTCTCCAGCATGGCGACGCGGATGCCGAGATAGATGAAGAGGCCGCCGAGCGCGCGGTTCACCCAGGCGATCGCGCCCTCAGACTTGCGCAGCCGGTGGGCCGCCCTTGCCGCGAACGCCGCCAGCACCAGGCACCACAACGTTCCCGTAAAGATGAAGATCAGGCCGAGCGTCAGGAAGGCGAGCGGCTTGTGCGGGGAATCGGCTGCGACGAATTGCGGCAGGAAGGCCAGGAAGAACAGCGCGACCTTGGGATTGAGCGCGTTGGTGAAGACGCCCTGGAGGAAGACCCGCCGCAGCGGGCTCCGCTCCGGCTCGTCGATGGCTGCGGCCAGCGCCGGGCGCGACCACAGCATCTGAAGTCCCGTCACGACGAGATAGGCCGCACCGACCAGCTTCAGGATCGAGAAGGCGGTCGATGAGGCCATCAGCAGCGCCGAAAGGCCGATTGCCGCGCCCGCGACGTGGAAAAAGCAGCCAAAACTGATGCCGAGCGCGGCCGCGGCGCCGCCCCGCCAGCCCATCTGCATGCTGCGGCCGATCACGTAGACCGAGTCCGGGCCAGGCGTGATGTTGAGCAATATGCCCGACAGGATGAAGAGCCAGATCTCGTGAATGCCCAGCATGTGAGGTGCCCCCGTCAGCCTTGAAAGGCGGGCTTATTCGGTTCGGCCGCCGCCGTCCACCGCCAGGATTGCGGAGAATTTACCTCAAATTTGCAATGCGGATCATGCTTTCGCCCGGCCTTATCTGCTCTATAAAGGCAGGGTTCTTGGAAATGCGGGATTCGAGGCGACTGCCACGCGGGGGCCGGTCATCGATCCCTTGGAGCTCCGGATTATGGAAAGACGTCTGGCCGCCATCGTCTGCGCCGATGTCGCCGGCTATTCGCGCATGATGGGCAGCGACGAGGCCGGCACCCATGCCGCCTTCAAGGCCCATCGCAGCGCGATCCATCCCATCATCCTCAACCATGGCGGCCGCGTCGTCAAAAACACCGGCGACGGCTTCCTGTTGGAGTTCCCGAGCATCGTCGGCGCTGTCGAGGCCGCGATCGCGATGCAGACGCTGATGGCGGAGCGCAACCATCACCTGCCGGCCGAGCGCGCCATGCAGTTTCGCCTCGGCATCCACATGGGCGACGTCATCGCCGACGAGGACGAGGTATTCGGTGACGACGTCAACATTGCCGTCCGCCTCGAAGCGGTGGCGAGCCCCGGCGGCTTCGCCATCTCGGCCAAGGCCTACCGGGAGGCGAGCAAGCACCTGACCGCGCTGCTGGTCGATGCCGGCAACCATCGCTTCAAGAACATCAAGGACCCGATCGGGGTCTGGACCTGGATGCCCGAGGGTGCGCCGGCGCTCGCGCCCGAGCTCCGGGAGGCGTCGGTGCTGTCGCAGCAGTACCGCACAGCGATCGTCGGCGTGCTGCCCTTCGCCAATCTCAGCGACGCCCAGGACGAATATTTCTCCGACGGCCTCACCGAGGATCTGATCCACGCGCTGTCGCTGCAATCCTTCTATCGCGTGCTGAGCCGCAACTCGACCTTCGCGTTCAAGGGCAAGAACACCAGCACCCGCCTGATCGCGCGCGAGATCGATGCCACCTATCTGATCCAGGGCTCGGTGCGGCGCGCCGGAGCCAAGATCCGCGTCACCGCCGAGCTGGTCGCGCCGGAGACCGGCGAGCAGCTCTGGACCGGCCGCTACGACCGCGACATCGGCGAACTGTTCGCGATGCAGGACGAGATCACCACCAATCTGTCCGCCRCCATCGCCACCGAGATCGTCCGTGCCGAGGCCTCGGCGCCGGCGCGGCTCTCCACCGACGTGACCGCCTGGGACCGCTTCCTCAAGGGGCTGTCGCACTACTACCGGCAGACCAAGGAGGACCTGGCCACCGCCGTCGACCTGTTCCGCGAAGCCATCAGCCTCGACCCCAAACTGTCGATCGCGCACGCCTATCTCGCCACGATCCAGATCCAGAGCATCCAGTTCGGGTGGGTCAAGGGCACGCGCGAGATGTGGGCCGAGGCGATGGCCCTCGCCGAGACCAGCGTCCGGCTCGACCCGCGCTCCTCCTTCGCCTTCTCGATCCTGTCCTGGGCGCATGCCATGGAGGCGCATTACGAGGCCGCGATGGACGCCGCCAAGCGCGCGGTCGCGCTCAACCCCTACGACAACGGCGCACGCGGCGTGCTCGGCATCTGCCATTTCGTCATCGGCGAGCACCGCGAGGCGATCGAGCTGTTTTCGATGGCCGCGCAGCGCGACAACAGCGACCCGCGCTACCAATGGGCCGCGCTGAACGCCTTCAGCCATTATCTGCTGGGGCAATACGACGCGACCCTGTCCTGGGCGCGCGAGCAGCTCTACATCAACCCGAACCACATGCAGGCGCTGGCGATCCGTGCCGCGGCGCTGGCACAGTTGGGTCGGGACGATGAGGCTGGCGAGGCCGTCGGCGTGCTGATGCGCAACTACCCGACGCTGAATGTCGATCGTCACTTGCGCAATTTCCACTGGAAGCGGCCCGAGGACCTTGCCCATTACCGCGAGGGGCTTCTGAACGCGGGCGTGCCGCTCAGCAAGCTGACCCTGGTGCAAAGCGACGTCAAACGCGCGGCCGAGTCCTGACAGGCGGGCCTTCTCGGTCTCGACCCAGCCCCTTCGCAAAACGCGGGCCGGCTTTTATTGACAGGACCGTGAATTCAGCCACACTTCTTTACACGCTGAAGTAGTATAAGCTGCTGTCGGTTTGTTAGGACTTTCCGCGCTCTATCGGCGCGTCTTCATTTCACGATTCGCTGTTTTCAGGATTTTGGGCCATGAACGACCCCGCCTCGAAGCCTCCCTTCGATCCCTCGATCCAGGTCTCGCCAGACAATCCCTGCCCCTTCCTGCGCGGCCTGGTCGGCGAAGGCTTCGTCGAAGGCGGGACCGTCCCGATCGGCAAGCTATCGCAGACGATCGCGAATGCGAGCGGCGACAAGGGGCTGATGAAGACGGTGGCCCGCGTCGAGACCCGCGGCATCGCGCTGATCGCCAACGGCTTCGGTCACATCCTGAAGAGCATCTTTTCGGGCGCACAGCTCGATGCCCTGCGCGGCGGCCCCCTGGACAAGCGCGGCGCCGGTTCGCGCATCCTCGGCGTCGACGGCAAGGTCAATGAGGATCAGATCGCCCGCCTGGCCAGCTTCGGCAGGGACTATACCGATCCGAACGGCGGCGGCACCGAGCCCGGCATCAACGCGTCGGARATACAAACTTACATGCGCGACAACCTCAAGCGCGCCGGGAGCACTGCGCGCTGGTACTATCGGATCTTGATGCAGTTCGAATGGCCCATCCTGCTGAAGATCATGGGCAAGGGCGAAGGCGAGAACCGCTATCTCGCCATCGCCGACGTGCGTACGCTGTTCAACGAGCGCAAATTCCCTGACAGGATCACGCAGCGAGTCGTCAGCCAGCCGGTCACCCCGCCCTCGCTCATATGGCGCGTTGCCGGCGGGTTAGTCGCCGCGCTGCTCGTCTTTGGCGTCGTGGCGCTGCGCTTTCCCGATCAATTCCAGCCGATGCTGCCCGGCATCCTCGGTGACCTCGTGGCGCCGCCATTGCCGAAGCTTGTCGAACCGCGGGCCGCGTACTGGCTCGAGCAAAACTGGGCGCTGGAGGACCGGCACTGGTTTCATCACGCCAGCCAGGGCACCGCGACCTTCCCGGTGCCCTACAGCTGGTTCATGGCGCTCGAGCAGCCGCGGCTTCATTTCTTCGCAAAGCCCGGGATGCTGCATGACAGCGACCATCTGCAGCGCTTCGGCTTCATCCCGAGCCCGCAGACGATCAACACCGACGACGCCACGCTGCGCCGGTTCGGCTACGCCAATGTCTACGACAAGACCAAGCCGGTGCCGGCGCGGCTTTGGGATCCGCCGGTTAACTGGGGCGCCCAGGCTGAAAACGTCGACGGCCTGCCCGTCGGCTTTGCTCGCATGACCGGCGTACCCGATCCTGCGACCGGCCAGGTCGGCGACGACCGGATCGGCCTGACCTGCGCCGCCTGCCACACCGGCCAGATTCACTACAAAGGCATCGACATCCGTTTCGACGGCGGCCCGGCGATGACCGACCTGAGGAAGCTCGAGGTCACGACGGGTCTGTCGATCGCCTACACGCTCCTCGTGCCGGGTCGCTTTACGCGCTTCGCCGACCGTGTGCTCGGCCCCTCCGCCAGCGATGCGGATCGCGACGCGCTGAAGCAGAAGCTGCGCACGATCAGCACGTTCCTGATCGACTGGGAGAAGACCTACGCGAAAACCATCGACGGCAAGACGAGGTTCAACGAGAAGACGAAGCGGGAAGAGAAGCAGCAGGACACCGAGGAAGGATACGGCCGTCTCGACGCGCTCAACCGCATCGGCAATCAGGTCTTCGCCCAGGACATGACGCTCAGYGGCCTCAGCGGCTTCGAAAAGAATCTGCATGCCAAGGACGCGCCGGTCAGCTTCCCGCCGATCTGGACCGTGCCCTGGCTCAAATTCGCGCAATATGACGCGTCCATCGAACAACCGCTGATCCGCAACGCCGGCGAAGCGCTGGGCGTGACGGCGCTGCTCAATCTGTCCGACAATACCCCCAAGGACACGCTGTTCCGCTCGTCGATGGATATCAAGAACCTGAACTGGATCGAGGATCTGCTGAAGGGGTCGGCGCCCTATCCGAAAAAGCAGCTCTCCGGACTGACATCACCGAAATGGCCGTCCGACATCTTCGGCGACAATGCCTGGAAGATCGATGGCGAGCGCGTCAAGAACGGCCGCAAGCTCTACGCGCAGATCTGCGTCGAATGCCATCTCGGGCCGGTCAACGATCCCGTGTTCGACACCGAGTTTCCGGACCAGAGCATCTGGTCCTCGTCGCGCTGGGAGACCATCGGCAAAGACAAATTCCTGAACGAGGTCCAGAAAAGCGTCAAAGGCATGGGCACCGATCCCGCTCAGGCCAGTGTGCTGGCGACGCGGACGGTTCAGGTCCCGGGCTTTCTCGAGCTCGATCCCACGCAGAAGCTCAATGCCTGGTGGAGCTGCAATCTGCCGGCTATCTCCTCGACCGACATGCCGTACTCGGTCGGGCTGATGGTGCTCGTCGACATCGTCAGCCGCAAAGCGATGGACGATGCGAAGATCGACCCGAAGGTTCAGCAGGCCTGGTGGGGCGAGCGCAAAAACTGCCCGAATCCCGGTCCGCAGCCGGCCGAGGCGAAGGAGCCGCCGCCCTGGTATCGCGCGCGCCCGCTCAACGGCGTCTGGGCCACCGCGCCTTACCTGCACAACGGATCGGTGCCCTCGCTCTACTGGATGCTGAGCCCCGCGGCCGAGCGCCCCAAATCGTTCTGCATGGGTGGTGGTCGCGACTACGATCCGAAGCAGGTCGGCTTCGCGGTCGTCGACGGCGAGAGCTGCAAGACCGGGCAGTCGCGCTTCTCGACGCGAGCGTCTGATGGCACCGAGACCTTCGGCAACAGCAATGCCGGCCACTCGTTCGATGGCACGCCGGGCCCCGGCAAGGACGGCACCATCGGCCGCGTGCTCAAGGAGCAAGAGCGCTACGATCTGATCGAATATCTGAAGACGCTGTGAGGCAGAGAAGGTTCATCGTCATGGCCGGGCTTGTCCCGGCCATCCACGTTCTTTGATCGCGCAACAAGGCGTGGATGCCCGGGACAGGCCCGGGCATGACGGAGATTGTGGAACGATCAGCCGTCCTCAGGAAGCTTCCACCCCGTCACTTGAACAGCGGCGTGCCCGGCACGAAGGCGTCGAAGGCGGCCCAGAACTGGGAGCGGTAGCGGTCCTGCTCCTGGAGGATCTCGTGCTTGGCGCCGGCGATCACGAGATGGGAGCCGGCGCGCAAATGATAGGCGAACTCCTCGATCGCCGCGGTCGAGACCACGGTGTCGCTGGAGGCCGCCAGCATCAGGATCGGCTGGCGGATCTGGGAAGGGTAGTTCTTGCCCTTGAAGGTGTTCATGGCGTGGAAGGCGGTATCGGCCCAGGCGACCGTCGGTGACGCGAGCCCGAGCGTCGGATCCTCCTCCAGGATCGCGGCATTACGCGCATAGCGCACGGGATCGCTGGTCAGCGGATTGTTGATGAAGGGATTGAGCCCGGTGATGTGGTCGCTGCCGCCGGGGACATAGCGACCGCCCATCCCCATCAGGCGCATCGTCTTCAGCAGCGCCCGCGCCGGAAACGAGGTGGCGCGGCCGGGCAGGTCGATCATCGGCGCCGACAGCACCATGCGGTCGAACCAGCGCTTGCCGGCATGCGCCACCCGCAGCATCACGGTGCCGCCCATGGAATGGGCGAGCGCGAAGAAGGGCGGCGGGCAATCCGGCAGCACCACCTGCTGCACGAAGGTCTCGACGTCGATCTCGAAATCGGAGAAGTCGCGCACATAGCCCTTGCGCGGATCGCGCAGGCGGCGCGAGGAGTGGCCCTGCCCGCGCCAGTCGATCATCGCCACCGCAAAGCCGCGGTCGCGCAGGTCGCGCACGGTCTCGAAATATTTCTCGATCTGCTCGCTGCGTCCGGTGAAGACGCAGACCGTGCCCTTGCGGTTCGCCGGCGGCGCCCAGCGCGCAAAGCGCAGCTCGGCGCCATCGGGCGTCTTGATGGTGCCGCTGACGACGTCTTCGGGAACGGGATTGGACGGAATCGAGATCAGCGTCATTGGGCGAGAAATGCTGCAAATCAAGGGGCTGGAGCGCCGAAAAGGCGCAACTTGCCGCCCTCTTGAACGCCGTTCCCCTGAACCCATATCACCATGGTGCAGGCCGCTACCAGTGTTTCGGAACCGGAACATTAGGCTGCACACAGACTAAAGCCCGGCCCGATTGGCGGGCGGGTTACCAACAGTCGCTCAATGGAGGACTAGACCATGCGTACCTACGACCTGACTCCGTTTTACCGTTCCACTGTCGGCTTCGACCGCCTCTTCAGCCTACTCGACCAGGCCGGTTCGGACGGCAGCCCCGGTTATCCCCCCTACAACATCGAGCGTACCGGCGAGAACACCTACCGCATCACGGTTGCGGTGTCCGGCTTCGCCAAGGACGAGCTCTCCCTCGTCGCGAAGGAAAACACGCTGACGATCAAGGGCGAGAAAGTCGCCAACGAGCAATCGAAGTCCGAAGTGCTCTACCGCGGCATCGCCGCGCGTGCCTTCGAGCGCGCCTTCCAGCTTGCCGACTTCGTGCAGGTGAAGGACGCCTCGCTCGAGAACGGGCTGCTTCACGTCGACCTTGTGCGCGAGATTCCCGAAGCCAAGAAGCCGCGCCAGATCGCCATCAACGCGGGCGCGCCGAAGGCGCAGGTGATCGAGAGTTCGGTCGCCGCCTAAGCACGTCGACAGCCACCAAGTTGCGAAAACGCCCCGGTGCCCCGGGGCGTTTTTTTCGTTTTGCATCGCATCACAGAACGGTGAGGACATGTAACGCCGCGACCACGCGCTCCGTCCTTTGGGCATCGCAGCAAAAACAATACGGAGCACGATCATGTCACTTTGGCGCAGCCTTCTCATCGCCGCGAGCCTGCTGGCGGCCCCCATCAGCCTGGCTCACGCGCAGACGCCGCAGACGGTGAAAGCCAAGAACGTCGTGCTGGTGCACGGCGCCTGGGCCGACGGATCGAGCTGGTCGGAGGTGATCCCGATCCTCCAGGCCGCGGGCCTGCACGTCACCGCCGTGCAAAATCCGCTGTCGTCGCTTGCGGACTCCGTCGAGGCGACCAAGCGCGCGCTGGCCGAACAGGACGGCCCGACGGTGCTGGTCGCGCATTCCTGGGGCGGCACCGTGATCAGCCAGGTCGGTAACGACCCGAAGGTCACCGGCCTCGTCTACGTCGCCGCACGCGCGCCCGATGCGAACGAAGACTTCGTCGCGCTGTCGAAGCAGTTTCCGGCAGGCCCGGCCCGCGCCGGCATCGTCGAGCGCGACGGCTACACAAAGCTCTCTGAAGACGCCTTCCTGAAGTATTTTGCCAATGGCGTGAAGCCGGAGCAGGCCAGGGAGCTCTACGCCGTGCAATGGCCGACCGCCGCCTCGATCTTCGCCGGCCGCACCACGGAAGCTGCATGGCACACGAAGCCGAGCTGGTACGCGGTATCGAAGAACGACGGCACCATCAATCCCGATTTCGAACGCTTCCTCGCCAAGCGCATGAACGCAACCACGATCGAGCTCGATGCCGGCCACCTCTCGCTGGTGTCGCATCCGAAGGACGTGGCGAATCTGATCCTGGAAGCCGCGGGGTATCCGCGCAGCTGAGCGCGCGATTGCCGCAATGAAAAAGCGCCCGCGATTTTCGGGCGCTTTTTTTTGCTCAGGTCTCCGTCCGGAGCGTGGCGCGCAGTCGCGTCAAGCGAGCGCGCGCTAGTCCAGCCCCTGCGCCGCCGGCATCTCCTGCGTCGGCATGATAGTCGGAGCCGGCTTGGCCTGACCGACGGTTGGCGCGGCGGTTTGCGGTGGTGCGGCTTCGGCGGGCTTTGCCTGCACGGCAGCGGTCTGTTGGGCGGGCTGCGCCTGCGGCGCTTGTACCTGCTGCGGAGCTGGCGCGGCCGGCTTGGTGGCGGCGACAGGCGCCTCGCCGCGGCGCGGGGCGGCCTTCGGCAGCGGCACGGTGCGGCTGGCGACATGCGGGATCGAGGCCGGCGGACGCGGCGGGCCGCTGCGGACCATGGTCGGCGGCGGCAGCGCGCTTTGCGGACGGTAAGGTGCAACCGTCGGCACCTCATCACTGGGGGCCATGCCGAAGGCGTCAGCGGCCGGCATGAAGCGCAAAATTCGCCCGTCGCGGGCATCGATCACCAGCCGGCCGTCGTCGCCGCGGCGGTCGATCACCGCGATGGTGTAGACGCCGCCGCGCAGGCGCGGGATGCCAAGCGGAGAGAAGCCGTTGTCGCGCAGCACGGCGTAGACCTCGGTCGGCGGCAGCAGCGCCGGTGCCGGACCGCGCTCCTCGTAGCCAAAGCCGTAACCGTAGCGCGGCGGCGGCGCGGCTTCCGGCGGCCCATAGGGTCCGTCGAAATCCGAGACCGCGATATAGGCGCCCCGCGCAGCGCCGTTGGCCGGAACTTGTGCCTCGACGGCCGTTGCCACCAGCGCCAGCGTGGCAGCGGCCACACATCCTGTGAAAAACTTCATGGTCGACACGCTCCTGTCAGGCCCCCGAATGCCTCGCGCTCTTTCGCTTCTTGCGGCGTGGCGCGCCTTTCGAAGGGCTGATCCGAAGCTTCATTCGGGATTTCGGCATCGGCAGGGCCGGATCAGGGCGCGTTTGCTTCAAAACCGGGGCCGCGTGCCATGCGGAAAGCGCTGATTGACACTCTGGGAATCGGGACTTCCGCGCGCTTGTGTGATAGACAAAAATTTGGCAAGGTGATGGTTAGGACAGGAAGACTGTCTCAATTTTGCTTGCAGTTCCGGCATACGGATTGCAACGAAAGTCGGTGCTTTCGAGCGCCAGGAAGGCAACAGGCAAAGCCGTTCTCGGGGACGAAGAACGCCTTGGCCTGAATTTAAGAAAATGCGGCTCGCAGCGGACGAGCGGTGACCCAGAGGCGGGTGCCGCGGAACGCCCAAGGTGCGCCGAAGATAGCGGTGAGGCAGCTTGCCGCATGGAGAGGATTGGAACAATGAACGGGTCGCAATTCGAGCGCGCAAACATCGTGGCAGAAGAACTGTCGGCGACGGTCGCCTCGAAAACGACTGATCCGATTCAGGAACACAATTCGCGTCCGCCGGCCGTAGGTCTGTACGATCCGAGCCTGGAAAAGGATTCCTGCGGCGTCGGCTTCATCGCCAACATCAAGGGCAAGAAGTCCCACGAGATCGTCGCGGACGCGCTCAGCATCCTCTGCAACCTCGAGCATCGCGGCGCCGTCGGCGCCGACCCGCGCGCCGGTGACGGCGCCGGCATCCTGGTGCAGATCCCGCACCCCTTCTTCAGCCGCAAGGCCGGGGAGCTCGGCTTCACGTTGCCGGCTCCTGGCGAATATGCCATCGGCGCGCTGTTCATGCCGCGCGACACCGCCTGGCGCAATGTCATCAAGAGCATCATCGCCGACCAGATCAAGGAAGAGGGCCTGACCCTGCTTGGCTGGCGCGACGTGCCGACCGACAATTCCTCGCTCGGCGTCACCGTGAAGCCGACCGAGCCCGCCTGCATGCAGGTGTTCATCGGCCGCAACGGCACCGCCAAGACCGAGGACGATTTCGAGCGCCGGCTCTACATCCTGCGCAAGTCGATCTCGCAGGCGATCTACCAGCGTCGCGACCGCGGCCTTGCGGGCTATTACCCCTGCTCGATGTCGTGCCGCACCGTGATCTACAAGGGCATGTTCCTCGCCGACCAGCTCGGCAAGTACTATCCCGATCTGCACGAGGCGGACTTCGAGAGCGCGCTGGCGCTGGTGCATCAGCGCTTCTCGACCAACACCTTCCCGGCCTGGTCGCTGGCGCATCCCTATCGCATGATCGCGCATAACGGCGAGATCAACACGCTGCGCGGCAACACCAACTGGATGGCGGCGCGCCAGGCTTCCGTGAGCTCCGAGCTCTACGGCAAGGACATCAACCGGCTCTGGCCGATCTCCTACGAAGGCCAGTCGGACACCGCCTGCTTCGACAACGCGCTCGAATTCCTGGTGCAGGGCGGCTACTCGCTGCCTCACGCCGTCATGATGATGATTCCGGAGGCGTGGGCCGGCAATCCTCTGATGGATGAGAAGCGCCGCGCCTTCTACGAATATCACGCCGCCCTGATGGAGCCGTGGGACGGCCCCGCCGCGATCGCCTTTACCGACGGTCGCCAGATCGGCGCTACGCTGGACCGCAACGGGCTGCGTCCGGCGCGCTATCTCGTCACCAAGGACGACCGCATCGTGATGGCGTCCGAGATGGGCGTGCTGACGATCCCCGAGGACCAGATCATCACCAAGTGGCGCTTGCAGCCCGGCAAGATGCTGCTGGTCGACCTCGAGCAGGGCCGCCTGATCCCGGACGACGAGATCAAGGCCGAGCTCGCCCGGAGCCATCCCTACAAGGAGTGGCTGGAGCGGACCCAGATCGTGCTGGAAGAGCTGCCGAAGGTACCGACCACCGGCGTGCGCTCCAACCTGTCGCTGCTCGATCGCCAGCAGGCGTTCGGCTACAGCCAGGAAGACATCTCCATCCTGATGACGCCGATGGCCTCCACCGGCGAGGAAGCCGCGGGCTCGATGGGCAACGACACGCCGATCTCGGCGCTGTCGGACAAGGCCAAGCCGCTGTTCACCTATTTCAAGCAGAACTTCGCGCAGGTCACCAACCCGCCGATCGACCCGATCCGCGAGGAGCTGGTGATGAGCCTCGTCTCCATCATCGGACCGCGGCCGAACCTGTTCGACCTGCAGGGCCTCGCCACCACCAAGCGTCTCGAAGCGCGCCAGCCGATCCTGACCGATGCGGATCTCGAGAAGATCCGCTCGATCTCCGATGTGGCCGAGTCGCACTTCAAGTCGCGCACGCTCGACACCACCTTCCACGCCGGTCTCGGTGCTGCCGGCATGGACCAGGTGCTCGACGAGCTTTGCGCGCGTGCGGAAGCCGCCGTCCGCGAGGGCGTCAACATCATCATCCTGTCCGACCGCATGGTCGGCAGCGACCGGGTGCCGATCCCGGCACTGCTGGCCTGCGCCGCCGTGCATCATCATCTGATCCGCGTCGGACTGCGCACCTCGGTCGGCCTCGTCGTCGAATCCGGCGAGCCGCGCGAAGTGCATCACTTCGCCTGCCTGGCCGGCTACGGCGCCGAAGCGATCAATCCCTATCTGGCGTTCGAAACCATCATCGCGATGAAGGACCGCCTGCCCGGCTCGCTCGACGACTACGAGATCGTCAAGCGCTACATCAAGTCGATCGGCAAGGGCCTGCTCAAGGTGATGTCCAAGATGGGCATCTCGACCTACCAATCCTATTGCGGCGCGCAGATCTTCGACGCCGTCGGCCTCAAGGCGGACTTCGTCGGCAAGTTCTTCGCCGGCACCCATACCCGCGTCGAGGGCGTCGGCCTTGCCGAGATCGCGGAAGAAGCGGTGCGCCGTCATGCCGACGCGTTCGGCGACGCGCAGGTCTACAAGACCGCGCTCGATGTCGGCGGCGAATATGCCTATCGCAGCCGCGGCGAGGACCATGCATGGACCGCGGAGTCGGTCGGGCTGCTCCAGCACGCCGCCCGCGGCAATTCGCTGGAACGCTACCGCGCCTTCGCCAAGATCCTGAACGAGCAGTCGGAGCGGCTGTTGACGCTGCGCGGCCTGTTCCGGATCAAGAACGCGGACGAGGAGAAGCGCAAGCCGATCCCGATCGACCAGGTTGAGTCGGCCAAGGACATCGTCAAGCGCTTCGCCACCGGTGCGATGAGCTTCGGCTCGATCTCGCGCGAGGCGCACACCACGCTCGCGATCGCCATGAACCGGATCGGCGGCAAGTCGAACACCGGCGAAGGCGGCGAGGAAGCCGACCGCTTCAAGCCGATGCCGAACGGCGATTCCATGCGTTCGGCGATCAAGCAGGTCGCCTCGGGCCGCTTCGGCGTCACCACGGAGTATCTCGTCAACTCCGACATGATGCAGATCAAGATGGCGCAGGGYGCCAAGCCYGGCGARGGCGGCCAGCTGCCCGGCCACAAGGTCGACGCGACCATCGCCAAGGTTCGTCACTCGACGCCGGGCGTCGGCCTGATTTCGCCGCCGCCGCATCACGACATCTACTCGATCGAGGATCTGGCGCAGCTCATCTACGACCTCAAGAACGTCAACCCGACGGGCGACGTCTCGGTCAAACTGGTCTCCGAGATCGGCGTCGGCACGGTCGCCGCCGGCGTTGCCAAGGCGCGCGCCGACCATGTCACCATCGCGGGCTTCGAGGGCGGCACCGGCGCTTCGCCGCTGACCTCGATCAAGCACGCCGGCTCGCCCTGGGAGATCGGCCTTGCCGAAACCCACCAGACCTTGGTGCGCGAGCGGCTGCGCAGCCGCATCGTGGTCCAGGTCGACGGCGGCTTCCGCACCGGCCGTGACGTCGTGATCGGCGCGCTKYTRGGSGCYGACGAGTTCGGCTTCGCCACSGCRCCGCTGRTSGCSGMSGGCTGCATCATGATGCGCAAGTGCCATCTCAACACCTGCCCGGTCGGCGTCGCGACCCAGGACCCGGTCCTGCGCAAGCGCTTCACCGGCCAGCCCGAGCACGTGATCAACTACTTCTTCTTCGTCGCCGAGGAAGTCCGCGAGATCATGGCATCGCTCGGCTTCCGCACCTTCAACGAGATGATCGGCCAGGTTCAGCTGCTCGACCAGACCAGGCTGGTCGCGCACTGGAAGGCCAAGGGCCTCGATTTCTCGAAGCTCTTCGTCAAGCAGAAGGAAGAGAAGGGCCAGAAGATCTATCACTCCGAGCGCCAGAACCATCATCTGGAAGCGGTGCTCGACCGCACGCTGATCGAGAAGGCGACGCCTGCGCTCGACCGCGGCGCGCCGGTGAAGATCGAGGCCAGGATCAACAGCACCAACCGCTCCGCGGGTGCGATGCTGTCGGGCGCGGTCGCCAAGATCTACGGTCATGCCGGCCTGCCGCACGACACGATCCATGTCGGCCTCAAGGGCACCGCCGGCCAGGCGTTCGGCGCGTGGCTGGCGCAAGGCGTCACCTTCGAGCTCGAAGGCGAAGCCAACGACTATGTCGGCAAGGGCCTCTCGGGCGGCAAGATCATCGTCAAGCCCCCCGCCAACAGCGGCATCGTGCCGGAAGAGAGCATCATCGTCGGCAACACGGTGATGTATGGCGCCATCCAGGGCGAGTGCTACTTCCGCGGCGTCGCCGGCGAGCGTTTCGCCGTGCGCAACTCGGGTGCGGTGGCGGTCGTCGAAGGCGCCGGCGATCATTGCTGTGAATACATGACCGGCGGCATCGTGGTCGTGCTCGGCAAGACCGGGCGCAACTTCGCGGCCGGCATGTCCGGCGGCATCGCCTATGTGCTCGACGAGACCGGCGACTTCGACAAGCTTTGCAACATGTCGATGGTCGAGCTCGAGCCGGTGCTGTCGGAAGAGCTGATCAACGCCGGCACCTATAACCACTCGGGTGACCTCGAGGCGCACGGCCGGGTCGACGTGTTCAAGAACCTGCTCGACTCCGATGTCGAGCGCCTGCACGTCCTGATCTCGCGCCATGCGAAAGCGACCGGCTCCAAGCGCGCCGCCGACATCCTTGCCAACTGGAAGGACTGGCTGCCCAAATTCCGCAAGGTGATGCCGGTCGAATACCGGCGCGCGCTGCGCGAAATGGCCGCCAACGCGGACGCCGAGCCGAAAATCGCGATCGGCGCGTAGAGCGATAAGCCCTCATGGTGAGGAGCGCGATAGCTGCGTCTCGAACCATGAGGTCACCAGCGGGGCCTTTCATCCTTCGCGACGCGGCGCCAGTGCGCCGCTCCTCAGGATGAGGGTCTGGCTAGAGAGAAGACGAATTTAAGCGGCAGGGACTTCGGGTTTAATGGGCAAGATCACGGGTTTTCTCGAAATCGAACGGCATGACCGCAAGTACACCCCGGTCGCCGAGCGCGTGAAGCACTACAACGAGTTCGTCGTTCCCTTGACCGAGAAGGAAACGCGCGACCAGGCCGCGCGCTGCATGAATTGCGGCATTCCCTATTGCCACGGCACCGGCTCGGTCGCGCCCGGCACGCCCGGCTGCCCGGTCAACAACCAGATCCCCGACTTCAACGACCTCGTCTATCAGGGCAATTGGGAAGAGGCCTCGCGCAACCTGCACTCGACCAACAATTTCCCGGAGTTCACTGGCCGCATCTGCCCGGCGCCGTGCGAAGCGTCCTGCACGCTCAACATCGACGACAACCCCGTCACCATCAAGACCATCGAATGCGCGATCGTCGACCGCGCCTGGGACAATGGCTGGCTGAAGCCGGAAGTGGCGACCGTCAAGACCGGCAAGAAGGTCGCGGTGATCGGCTCGGGTCCGGCCGGGATGGCCTGCGCGCAGCAGCTCGCGCGCGCCGGCCACGACGTGCATCTGTTCGAGAAGTTCGCCAAGGCCGGCGGCCTGCTGCGCTACGGCATCCCCGACTTCAAGATGGAGAAGGGCGTCATCGACCGCCGCGTCAAGCAGATGGAAGGCGAAGGCGTCACCTTCCACTACAACAGCCATGTCGGCGCTGACGGCAATGTCGACCCGCGCGAGATGCTCAACGATTACGATGCCGTCGCGCTGACCGGCGGCGCAGAAGCCCCGCGCGACCTGCCGATCCCCGGCCGCGACCTCCAAGGCATCCACTACGCCATGGACTTCCTGCCGCAGCAGAACCGCCGCGTCTCCGAGGAGCCGCTCGGCGGCGTCCAGGAGATCCTGGCCGGCGGCAAGCATGTCGTCGTCATCGGCGGTGGCGACACCGGCTCTGACTGCATCGGCACCTCGCTGCGCCAGGGTGCGCTCTCGGTCACCCAGCTCGAGATCATGCCCGCCCCGCCCGAGCGCGAGAACAAGGGCCTGACCTGGCCGAACTGGCCCTTGAAGATGCGCACCTCGTCGAGCCAGGCCGAAGGCGCGATCCGCGAATACGCCGTGCTGACGCAGAAGTTTTCCGGCGAGAACGGCCAAGTCAAGAAGCTGCACTGCGTGCGCGTCGACGACAAGTTCAAGCCGATTGCCGGCACCGAGTTCGAGCTCGATGCCGAGCTCATCCTGCTCGCGATGGGTTTCGTGCATCCCGTGCACGAGGGCCTGCTCAAGCTGCTCTCGGTCGATCTCGACCCGCGCGGCAACGTCAAGGCCAACACGCTCGACTACCAGACCTCGCGCCCGAACGTGTTCACCGCCGGCGACATGCGCCGCGGCCAGTCGCTGGTGGTGTGGGCGATCCGCGAGGGCCGGCTGTGCGCGCGGTCGATTGATACGTTCCTGATGGGGAAGACGGATCTGCCGCGGTAGGTTCTCGCTCCGCTGCCAGATTTACGAAAGGTGTCATCGCCCGCGAAAGCGGGCGATCCAGTATTCCGAGACAGCTGTCGCCTACTGAGAGGCCGCGGCGTACTGGATGCCCCGGTCAAGCCGGGGCATGACTGTTGAGCAAGCGGCAAGATGGCGCGTCAATCCACGTGCTCACCGCCTCTAGTTCTGCAACCTCACCCCCACCAACATCACCGTCCCCTGCGAGCTCGACCCCGGCTGGTTCGAGTTCAGGATGTCGTGGCGCAGCGTGCCCTTGATCCAGATGTTGCGGTTGAGCTTGTAGATCAGATTGCCTTCGAGCGAGTAGGTTTTGTCGTTGCGATTCTGGTTCTGGTAGTCGTAGGTGCCGTAGGTGAACTTGCCGACGGCGGTGAGCCAGCGGCGGAAGTCGTGATCGACCTCGATCCCGTAGGTGTGCACCAGCACGCCGGAGGAGCCGGGGACCGTGGACTCCGCGATCTGCGTGTCGGTGGCGAATTTCACCGTGGTCAGGCCGCTCGCATTCCAGATCAGCGAGCCCGCGGTGAGGAAGCCCGCGAGCTGGCTGAGGCGCGGGTCGACATAGTTGCGCGCGGTATAGCCGACCGAGATCTCACCGATCAGGATGCGCGAGAACTCGAAGCTCGAGCCGACCTTGGCGTAGCCACCCGATGAATCGCGGAAATAGCCGTTGCGGTCGGCGGGCTGGTCGTGCACGCGACTGTCGCCTTCGATCTCGACGAACGGCTTCAGCCCCGGCTTGAGGTCGTAGGAGAAACGACCGATGCCGCCATACTGGTTGAAGTCGCGGTCGTTGTTGCTGAAGGTCGAGCCGTCGGTCAGCTTGGAATCGGTGTAGGCGGTGCGATCGACGGTGGCGCCGGCGGCCACCTGGAAGCGATTGAAGGTCTGGTCGAAGCCGAAGGTGCCGCCATAGCTGGCGTAGATCGGATATTTCTGCAGGCCCGCCTGCACGTTCGGGCTGCCGGGATTGTCGGTCGCGACCCGCAGCCGGAACTGCGAGGTGAGCTTGAGGTCGCGACTGACGTCAAAACGACCGTCGACATGGCCGGTGAAATCGGGGCGGTCGATCTCGACCGGCGACGGCGAGGCAAAGCCGTCGATCGTCGCCGGCATGTTGTTGGTGTAGCCGGAGAACGAGCCGCGCAGATCGGCGACCAGCGCGTGGCGCTCCCAGTCGGACATCACGAGAAGATCGGGCGCGACGACATAGGCCGGCGAGCCGACCGGCTTGTTCAGGCGCGCCGGATTGGTGTCGTAGCCGGCGGAGAGCTCGAGCCCGCCCTTGATCAGGAAGCTGCCGGCATAGTCGCCGACCGCTCCGAACGCATCGTCGTCGGCCTTGAGGCGGCGGCGCAGCGGCTGGCCGGGCACGGTGCCCGCCATCGCCCGCGGCACCGGCGCCTTGTTTGCGGTTTCCGACGGTGGCGGCGCGATGCGCGGCGGCCCTAGCGTCCGGTCCGGCGTTGCTGGCGGCACCGGCGAGCCGGGTCCGACCGGGCGCTTCGGCTTCGGCTGCCCGGGATAGAGCTTTGGCTGCTGCCGCTTGCGGTTGAGCGAGTCGTAGCCGGAGCCGCTGGCGCCGTTGGCGGCCGGCAGGCCGTAGGTCGGCACCTGGCCGACGCGCGAGGTCGCCGGCGCCTGCTGGCGCTTGCGCGGATCGGCATTGGGATCGGGCAGCGCCGGGAGCGCATCCAACGGCGCCTGCGGCACGCCCGCCGTGCGGCGCGTCGGCAGCGTGTCGGGCGCGGCAAAGCCGCCGCGATTGGGATTGAACAGGTCGGGCGTGAGGCTCTGGGCGGCCGCCGGCGCGCTTCCGAGGGCAGTCAGCGCCAGGCACGGCAAAGCCGCACGCAGGAAATGCCCGCGTTTGCTCCGGCTCGTGCCTGGAGGCGCCCCCACGATGTAAGAACTCCAACGAAATCAAAGACTTCCACGACGACCTCCGCCAGCGGGCGGGAACCATCGTTAATGGAGTTAAAACAATTATGGTTAATGACCCGTTTCGGGGCCTGGCGCTCTCGTCGCCTCGCCGGTCTGGCCATGCTAAGCAGGCGCCAACGGGCGAGCGCCCCTCCTCCCTGGACCTGAACATGTCGAGCTCGAAACCCCTGATGACCCCATCATCCGGCCCCAACCCCGACAGCGTCGAATCCGCGCTCCGCACCTTGGAGACGGAGAGCGGCGGCATCAACGCGCTCGCCGCTGCCCTGCGCGGTCCGCTGGGCGCGACCTTCGCCAAGGCGGTCGACCTGATCCGCAACGCCAAGGGCCGCGTCATCGTCACCGGGCTTGGCAAGTCCGGCCACATGGCGCGCAAGATCGCTGCGACGCTGGCCTCGACCGGCACGCCGGCCTTCTTCGTCCACACCGCGGAGGCCGCCCATGGCGACCTCGGAATGATCACCGCCGACGACGTCATCATGGCGCTGTCCTGGTCCGGCGAGCAGCCGGAGATGAAGACGCTGGTGAACTATTCGGCGCGCTTCGCGATCCCGATGATCGCGGTGACGTCGAACGCGGCGTCCTCGCTGGGCCAGGCCGCCGACATCGTGATCGAGCTGCCGAAGGCGCGCGAGGCCTGCCCGCACAATCTGGCGCCGACCACCTCGACGCTGATGCAGGCTGCAATCGGCGATGCCATTGCCATCGCGCTGCTCGAAGGCCGCGGTTTTACCGCGCTGGAGTTCGCGCATTTCCACCCGGGCGGCAAGCTGGGCGCGATGCTGAAATTCGTCCGCGACTACATGCGCACCGGCGCGGAGATCCCGGTGAAACCTGAAGGCACCAAGATGTCGGACGCGGTGATGGAGATGTCGGCCAAGGGGCTTGGCTGCGTCTGCATCGTCAACGCCGCGAACGAGGCCATCGGCATCATCACCGACGGCGATTTGCGCCGTCACATGCGGCCGGACCTGCTGACGGTGTCGGTCGACGACATCATGACCAGGCAGCCGAAGACCGTGCCGCCCTCGATGCTCGCCAGCGAGATGATCGAGGTGCTGAACACCCGCAAGATCACCACGCTGGTGGTGACCGAAGCCGACAAGGTGGTGGGCATCGTGCACCTGCACGATCTGCTGCGGGCGGGCGTGGCGTAGGGCCGCTCTTTCCACATCGTCATTGCGAGCGCAGCGAAGCAATCCAGACCGCCTCCGCGGAGACGGTCTGGATTGCTTCGTCGCAAGAGCTCCTCGCAATGACGAGCGGTTAGAGCGGTGCCGGAAACCTCACCGCCCTCTCCTCCAGCGGCAGCTTCAGCCCGTTCGCCAGGTACGACACCGTGCGGTAGAAGCCGCACAGCAGCATGATCTCCAGGATCTGGGCCTCGTCGTAATGCGCCGACAGCGCGGCGAATTCAGCGTCGTCCAACGTCGCGCGGTGATACAGCGCATCGACGGCGGCGATCAACGCCTGCTCGGCCGGCGACCAGCACGGTGACGTCGCATCGCCCCGCACGGTCGCGTGCACCTCCTCCTCGCTGAGCCGCGCCGGCCCGGCGAAGATCGCGACATGCACGCCCCATTCATATTCGCATCCGGTCAGCGCGCAGGTGCGGTCGATCACGATCTCGCGCTGGCGCAATGACAGCGGGCCGGGATCGAGCAGCCCGCCGGCGCGGAACTTGTCCCAGGCGCGGGCGTGGCCCGCCATCACCCGAAACAGCACCAGCGGCGGCGCACCGCGCATGATGCGGTCGAACTGCGCCTGGATCTCCGGGGGATAAGGCGGGACGAGCGGCGCGATGCGCGGCGTGGCCTGGGACATCAGCTGTCTCCGTTGCTACAATTATCGTAGCAATACGCTACATTATTTGTAGCACGACGCAAGAGGGCCGGGATGGCGAAACAGGCAGCATCAGGGAGCCGCAATGTCCGCGGCTCGCGCACCGGGCGGCCGATCATGGCGCTGCTCGACCTCCTCGGCCGACGCTGGAGCCTGCGGATCTTGTGGGAATTGCGCGACCAAGCCCTCACCTCCCGCGCGTTGCGCACCGCCTGCGACGAGGCCTCGCCGACAGTGCTGCAGGCGCGGCTGACGGAGCTGCGCGACGCAGGGTTCGTGGAGCTGGGCGACGGTGGAGGTTACGGGCTGACGGCACTGGGGCGGGAGCTGTGCGAGACGTTCATGCCCCTGCACCGGTTTGCGGAGAGGTGGAAGAGGTAGAGCAGCCAAGCACGCTGCCTTTCTCTCCACAAACTCAGTATCGCGTTCGGTGAGAGATACCCCTCACCCGTCTCGCCGCTACGCGGCGAGCCACCCTCTCCCGCAAGGGGAGAGGGGAAGAAAGGATCACGCCGCGGCCACCGTCAAATTCGCACCGTCCACCTGCACCACCTTCACCCGCGTCCCGGCCGGCGTATCGGGCCCGGCCACGCGCCACACCGTGTCGCCGAGGCGCACGGTGCCGTTGCCGTCGATGATCGGTTTCTCCAGCGTGAACTCGCGGCCGAGCAATGCCTCGCTGCGCTTGTTCAGGAAGGGGCTGGTGCTTGCGTCCAGCTTCGGCCGCGCGAGCCGGCGCCACACCGGCACGGCGGCGGCAGCGAAGATTGCGAACATCACGA
This sequence comes from Bradyrhizobium sp. 2TAF36, assembly GCF_052114925.1. Taxonomy (NCBI): domain Bacteria; kingdom Pseudomonadati; phylum Pseudomonadota; class Alphaproteobacteria; order Hyphomicrobiales; family Nitrobacteraceae; genus Bradyrhizobium; species Bradyrhizobium sp. 2TAF36. The sequence continues at coordinate 202,453 of NZ_JBFRFR010000010.1, forward strand.
GCTGGATCTGCCACGACACGGCGACAGCAAAGGAGATCAGGCCAACCAGCAACGCGGCGAGGCCGAGCCAGAACAGGAACACGCCCGGCGCCAGCACCTCCAGCGCCATCAGGATGAAGCCGAAGATCAGCCAATTCCAGGTGCCGAGCGATACGAACATGTCGGTCATGACACGACCTCTTTATGCTGGCGTATGCCCTGATCGGAAAACCGGTCCCCACTTTTCCGGGGCATGCGCTTTAAATTGCCGCATGCACTTTTCGAAAGTGCATGCGCTTTGATTACCCCTGTCGCGGCGGTACCGCCGGCGGCGTGGGGCCGGTCGTCGGCACCGAGCCGCCGCGGCGGGCGGCAGCGGCCGCGGACGCCGCGCTTTCGCCGAACGTTGCCTTGGCGATCTCGCCGATGCCGGCGAGCGAGCCCAGCATGCTCATCGCTTCGACCGGAAGCATGATGACCTTCTGGTTCGGCGAGTCCGCCAGTTGCCCGAACGCCTTGATATACTTGTCGGCGATGAAATAGTTCAGCGCGGCGACGTCTCCCTTGGAGATAGCCTCACTGACCATCTGCGTCGCCTTGGCCTCGGCCTCCGCGGAACGTTCGCGAGCCTCGGCGTCGCGGAACGCAGCTTCCTTGCGGCCTTCGGCCTGGAGGATCTGCCCCTGCTTGGCGCCCTCGGCGCGCAGGATCTCGGACTGGCGCTGGCCTTCGGCGGCCAGAATGTCGGCGCGCTTGACGCGCTCGGCCTTCATCTGCCGGCCCATGGCTTCGACGAGGTCGGCGGGCGGCACGATGTCCTTGATCTCGATGCGGTTGACCTTGAGGCCCCAGGGCGAGACCGCAGCGTCGACGACGCGAAGCAGGCGCTCGTTGATCTCGTCGCGATGCGACAGCACCTGGTCGAGATCCATCGCTCCCATCACCGAGCGGATGTTGGTCATGGTCAGGACCGTGATGGCCTGGGTCAGGTTGGAGACCTCGTAGCTCGCCTTGGCGGCATCGAACACCTGGTAGAAGGCGACGCCGTCCACCGTCACGGTGGCGTTGTCCTTGGTGATGACCTCCTGCTCGGGAATGTCGATCACCTGCTCCATCATGTTGATCTTGCGTCCGACGCGATCGAAATAGGGCACGATCAGGTTGAGCCCGGGGCTCAGCGTCTGGGTGTATTTGCCGAACCGCTCGATGGTCCAGTCATAGCCCTGCGGCACCGTCTTCACGCCGGCGACCAGCGTGACGATGACGAGCAACACCAGAACAATCGCGAAAACATCGAAACCGCTCATACTTCCTCCAAGGCGGGAAAGCCCTTTCCCGCGCTGTCATTGGTCGGGAACGCAACCCTACCGGTTCAGCGGTCACCATTTACGTCGGCGCGGGGCGACATTTCCACAAGAAGTACGGAGGCGGAACGATCGCCGATAAGTATTGTGAGAAAGCCCTTGAAAGGGCACGGAGGCAACCTAGCAACGACCGGTGTCCTAGTTGGACCATGTAAAATTCACCGGCTTCAGCGCGGCGAGCTCGGGCCGCTCCTTGCGCAGCTTCGCCAGTTGGACGGCCGTCGGCCTTGTCTCGAAACTGCGTTGCTGCCCTGGAAAGACGGTCGCAACGTAATACAGTCCGGGGGCGGGAAGATCGATCTTGGGCGTATGCACCGGCACGAATCCCATCGACGCGCCATTCGGGAGATAGGTGCCCGGGCGACCCGTCGTCGTATAGTTTTGCAGCTCAAGCCCCGTCGTTCCGACAGCGACCGGAATCGCAACAAAGCCGTCCGGAGCAAGGCTGATCCCTCGCGCGTTGATCGCGGGAAAACCGTTGTGAACGAACTGAAGATAGTTGATCGTCTCGCTGCCGCCGTTTGCGACCAGGACAATGGCCGTATCACTCTTGACGGCACCGCCGGCCCGCACCGCTTCCGGATACATGGTCGACGCAACGTCCCCGGTCGTGTTGCAGCCAGCGAGTCCGCAGGCCACGACGGCTACAAGCAACAATCCCCGCATGTAATCGCGCCCGCCCCGTTCGAGCCGCATCGCTCGCGGCAACATCCCCACCGTCATTCTGCCCCAGGAATTCCGGAATCACCAGTCGAAGGTAGCTTCGGCGCCCCTATTCAACCACGGTGTTGGCGAGCGCAAGCAGCGAGGGCGACATCGTCAACCCCAGCGCCCTCGCCGTCTTCAGGTTGATCGCCAGCTCGAACTTGGTGGGGTTCTGGACCGGCAGGTCGGCTGCCTGCGCGCCTTTCAGGATGCGATCGATGTAGTTGGCAGCGCGGCGGAGCTGCTCGGCGCTGTCGGTGCTGTAGGACATCAGCCCGCCCTCGTCGACGAAGGTGCGGCTCCAGAACACCGCCGGCACGCGGGCTTCACCGATTGCAGCCAGGAGCTGGGAACGATTGGCCATGGTGAAGAAGTCAGGCAGCACCAGGTGGCCGCTGTCCTTTCGCGAAGCCAGCGCGGCGATCGAGCCGGCGTCCTGAACCGGCGCTGCCTCGACCGTCACGTGAAGCGTCCGTGCGGCGTCCTCGATCGTGCGCAGCATCAGGGGCGCGAACGGCGCGGTGGCGGGATTGTAGACGACGAAGACGCGGGACACTTTTGGCGTGACCTGCGTCAGCATCTCCAGCCATTTGCCGGCGAGCGGGCCGTCGTAATCGGTGAAGCCGGTGATGTTGCCGCCGGGATGGGCGAGGTTTTTGACAAAGCCCTGGCTGACGGGATCGGTCACGACGGCGAACACGATCGGGATCGTCGTGGTGCGCTGGCGCAACTCCTCGACCGAGGGCGTGCCGACCGCGAGCAGGATGTCCGGCTTGAGCGCCACGAGTTCGTCGGCGAGGCGCGCGATGCGCGCCCGGTCGCCGGCGCCGCTGCGCCAATCGATCCTGAGGTTGTCGTGCTCCTTCCAGCCATGAGCGGCGAGCGTCTCGACCAGGATCGTGCTGCGGGCCTGCCCGATCGCGTCATCCGCGGCCGTGACCGAGAGCACGCCGAGCCGCCGGGTCGCGTTCGGCTGCTGCGCCAGCACCGAGGCCGGCAGCGCGGCGATCGTCCCAAGAAGCGCCAAAGTCTCGCGGCGGTTCATGGGACACGCCATCAAATCCAGCCCTGAAGCTCGCGCAGCACCAGGGTGCGGATCACGTCCATGCCCGGATCGCTGTCGTTGAGACAGGGGATCGCGGAAAACTGCTCGCCGCCATTATGCTTGAAGATCTCGGCATTCTCCTGCGCGATCTCCTCCAGCGTCTCCAGGCAGTCGGCGGAAAAGCCCGGCGTCACCACCGCGATGCGGCGCACGCCCTCCTTGGCCAGGCGCTCCATGGTCTTGTCGGTGTAGGGCTGGAGCCACTCGTCATTGCCGAAGCGCGACTGGAAGGTCAGCAGCAGTTTCGTCTCGTCCATGCCGAGCCGGCGGCGCAGCGCCTCGGTCGTGGCGACGCAGTGGCTTTGGTAGGGATCGCCCTTGTCGACATAGGATTTCGGCATGCCGTGGAAGGACGCCACGATCAGCTCCGGCGTGAACGGCAGCGTCGCCAGATGCGTCTCGATCGAGATCGCGAGCGCCTCGATATAGGCCTCGTCCTCGTAATAAGGCGGCGTCACCCGCAGCGTCGGCTGGTTACGCAAGCGGGCGAGCACGCGGAACACTTCGTCGCAGACCGTCGCCGAGGTCGAGGCGGAATATTGCGGATAGAGCGGCACGGCGAGGATGCGGTCGCACCCCTTCGCGATCAGCGCGTCGATGCCGGACTTGATCGAGGGATTGCCGTAGCGCATCGCCCAGTCCACGACAACGTGGTCGCTGTCAGACAGTGCGGCCGCAAGCTTGTCACTCTGCGAGCGCGTGATGGTCTTCAGCGGCGACTCGTTCCGCTCATTGTTCCAGATCTTCTGATAGTCCAGCGCCTTGGTGCGGGGACGGCTGCGCAGGATGATGCCGTTGAGCACGAACTGCCAGACGAGCCCCTGGTCCTCGATGACGCGGGCGTCCGAGAGGAATTCCTTGAGATAGACCCGCACGCCGGGCGCATCGGCCGTATCGGGCGTGCCGAGATTGACCAGGAGCACGCCGACGCGCCGCAGGCTGGACCGGACGGCGGGCTTTTGCGCTGCGATGGGGGCAATTGTCGTCATGATCAGTTGCGTCGCGCGTTGCTCCGAACTTGTCAAGATGAGGTCGATTTCGCTAGGGTCGCGCCCAAGCGGGGAGGGGCTGATGACACTCGCGGAATTCTGCGTATTGGGAGCGCTGCTGCTTTATCTGACGACGATCGTCTCGATCAAATGGACGCGGTTTCGCATCTTCGACAATTCCCGGCCGCGCGACCCCGCCTTCTTCGAGGATGCGCTGGCGCAGCGCGCGCTTGGTGCCCACCAGAACGGCATCGAGACCTTTCCGTTCTTCGCCTTCGCGGTGCTGCTTGCCGAATTCCGGGATTCGCCGCAGCGGCTGATCGACGAGCTCGCCGTGCTGTTCCTGATCGTGCGGATCGCCTACGTGCTGACCTATCTCGGCAACCGCCCGACGCTGCGCTCGATCCTCTGGAGCATCGGTTTTGCGATCAATCTCGGGATCTTCTTCATGCCGGCGCTGAAGCGGTTTTTGCCGGTGTGATCTTTCTTCCTTCTCCCCTTGTGGGAGAAGGTGGCGCGCGTAGCGCGACGGATGAGGGGTATCTCTCCGCACGATTCAATCGTGAGAGGTTTGCTCGCGGAGAGATACCCCTCGCCCGTCTCGCCGCTACGCGGCGAGCCACCCTCCCCCACAAGGGGGGAGGGAAAGAGCAACCTTAGAAACACGTCGTCCGTTCGGCGGCGATGTAGCCGAACAGCAGGCCCGCGCCGAACAGCAGCACAAGGCCGGCGGCGCCGAATTCGATGCCGCGCATGAACAGGGCACCGCCGCCGTCGCGCCCGGCGCTGAGGCGGGCGGCGATGTCCTTGGCGGAGACGGCGACGACGGCGATGGCCGCGACCGTAATGGCGGTGCCGAGCCCCATCAGCAAGGTCGCGGCGATGCCGGCCCAGAACAGGCCCTGCGCCAGCGCGAACACCAGTACCAGGATCGCACCCGAGCAGGGCCGAATGCCGACTGTCAGGATCGCAGCGAACCCGCGCCGCCAGCCGCCGGGGCCGGCGAGCTCGCTCGGCGTCGGACCGTGGGAATGGCCGCAATGCTCGTCATGGACGTGGTCATGCGCATGGTGGTGATGGGCGTGGGCGTGACCATGGTCGTGATGATGGTGATCATGACCGTGATCGTGGTCATGATGGTCATGGGCATCATGGTGATGGCCGTGATCGTGATGGTCATGCGGCACGCCGGCGATCGCCGGCACCGGCTGGACCGCCTGCAGCGCACGGATGAAGGTGCGGCCCTTGACCCAGACCAGCCGCAGGCCGAACAGCGCGATCAGGCCGTAGCTCGCGATCTCGATCGCGCCTTCCGCCTTGCACATGGTCTTGGCGGTGGCGTTCAGCACCCAGGCCGAGATGCCGACGATCAGGATCGCCACCAGCGACTGCATCAGCGCCGAGGCAAACGACAGCGCGATGCCGCGCCGCGCGGTCTCGCGGTTGGCGACGAGATAGGAGGCGATTACCGCCTTGCCGTGGCCGGGGCCGGCGGCGTGGAAGATGCCATAGGCAAAGGAGATGAAGAGCAGCGTCCACACCGCCGAGCCGTCGGACTTGGCGGCGCGAATGGTCGCCGACATCTGGCGATAGAATTCCGACTGCTTTGCCAACAGCCAGCCAATGACGCCGCTGGCCTCGGGCTCCGCGGCCTGCGCCGGGCGTGGTGCACCGAACGGATTTTGCGCGAGGAGATCGTGAAGCGCGGCGTCCGCCACGCTCACAACAAGGAACACGGCCGCACAGGCCAGAAGCCCGCGCACAAGCGGGGAACGAAGACGACCAATCAAGGGCAATCCACCGTGATCTTGTTGGCGAACATCATGCCGAAATTCGAGTTCTCACCGTTCAGGAAGGTCTGCTCGTTGAGCTTCTGCGCGGTGGCGGAGCCGTCGCTGGGCCGATCGAGCTTCATCTGGCAGCCGGCGGGCGCGCCGACCAGCTTGACCGGATTGTCCTTGGCCATCTGGAAGTCGATGAAGTAGGAGCGGTCGAACACTTCGAGCACCAGCTGCTTGGGCTTGACCGGGTTCTTCAGCGGCAGCGTGAAGTGCAGGGTCAGCACGGTATCCTTGTAGTCGAGGAAGTAGTCGACCGGATCGTTAAAACGCTCCTTCTTGCCGTCGGCTCGCGCAAAGGTGAAGTAGGCGTATTCCTTCAGCGACTCGACATTGGTCTGCGCCAGCGGCCCGAGCTCCTCGCGCGTATAGGCGCCCTTGGTCTTGCTCTCGAGCCCCTGCAGGGCATAGGCCGAAAACATGTCATCAAAAGTCCAGGCGTGGCGCACGCCGGTGATGCTGCCGTCGGCGGCGTAGAGCAGCTCGCTAGTCGCGGTGATCCAGACATGCGGATGCGCCCGCGCCGCGCCGGCTGCGAACGTCATCGCAGCGGCGAGCAACAGGCCGAACAGGGCACGCATGCCCATCAGGCTGCCTTTGCGTCATCGAGCAGGCCGCGCCGGCGGAGCAGCGCGTCGGGCTCCGGCGGGCGGCCGCGGAAGGCTTCATAGGCGGCCTCGGGATCGACCGATCCACCCGAGGAGTAGATGTCGTCGTGCAGGCGCTTTGCCACTGCAGGATCGAAGATGTCGCCGGCCTCCTCGAAGGCGCCGAAGGCGTCGGCGTCCATCACCTCCGACCACATGTAGCTGTAGTAACCGGAGGCATAATGGTCGCCGGAGAAGATGTGGCCGAACTGGGTGGGGCGGTGGCGCAGCGAGATCTCCTCGGGCATGCCGATCTTTTCCAGCTCCTTCTTCTCGAAGGCGCGGACATCCTGCGCGGCGGAAGCCGGCTGGGTGTGGAATTCGAGATCGACCAGCGCCGAGGAGACGAACTCGACCGTGGCAAAGCCCTGGTTGAACTTTCGTGCGGCGAGGAAGCGCTGGAGCAGATCGTCCGGCAGCGGCTCGCCGGTCTGGTAGTGGCGGGCGAACTGCTGCAGCACCTCGGGCCGCTCCTGCCAGTGCTCGTAGAGCTGGGACGGCAGCTCGACGAAGTCGGTGAACACCGCGGTGCCCGAGAGTGACGGATAGGTCACATTGGAGAGCATGCCGTGCAGGCCGTGGCCGAACTCATGGAACAGGGTCCGGGCATCGTCGGGCGACAGCAGCGAGGGCTCGCCGTTCGCGCCCTTGGCGAAGTTGCAGACATTGATGACGAGCGGCGCGATCTCGCCGTCGAGCTTCTGCTGGTCGCGCAGCGAGGTCATCCAGGCGCCGGAGCGCTTCGACGGCCGGGCATAGTAGTCGCCGTAGAACAGCGCCTTGTGCTTGCCGTCCGGCCCCTTTACCTCCCAGACCCTTACATCCGGGTGCCAGGCCGGCACGTCCTTGCGCTCCTCGAAGGTGATGCCGAACAGGCGGGTGGCGCAGTCGAAGGCGGCGGCGATCATGTGATCGAGCGTAAGATACGGCTTGATCGCGGCGTCGTCGAAATTGGCGCGCTGGAGGCGGAGTTTTTCGGCATAGAAGCGCCAGTCCCAGGGCGCGAGCTTGAAATTGCCGCCCTCTTCCGTGATCAGCGCCTGCATCTCGTCGCGGTCGGAGAGCGCACGCGCACGCGCCGGCTTCCAGACCCGCTCCAGCAGGCCGCGCACCGCATCCGGCGTCTTGGCCATGGAATCCTCGAGCCGGTAGGCGGCGAAGGTCGGATAGCCCAGAAGCTTGGCGCTCTCCTCGCGCAGTTGCAGGATCTCGACGATGGTGCCGTTGTTGTCGTTGGCATTGCCGTTGTCGCCGCGCGCCGTGAAGGCCTTGTAGACCTTCTCGCGCAGGTCGCGGCGGGCCGAGCTCTTCAGGAACGGCTCGGTCGAGGAGCGCGACAGCGTGACGATGGCCTTGCCGTCCATGCCGCGCTCTTCCGCCGCAGCCTTGGCGGCTGCGACGAAGCTCTCCGGCAGGCCCTCGCGGTCGGCCTCCCCCAACTCCATGAACCACTCCTGCTCGTCGCCAAGCAGGTGGTGGCTAAAGCCGGTGCCGAGTTGGGCGAGCTTCTCGTTGATCTCCGCCATCCGCGCCTTGGCCTCTTCGGAGAGGCCGGCGCCGGAACGGTGGAAGCGGGTGTAGGTGCGCTCCAGCAGGCGGAGCTGCTCGGGCGAAAGACCAAGACCGGCGCGGTTCTCGTGCAGATGGGCGATGCGACCAAACAGCACGGCGTTCATCATGATCGGATTCCAGTGCCGCGCCATCCGCAAGGAGACCTCCTTGTCGATCTCCAGGATGGCCGGGTTGGAATGCGCCGAGACGAGGTCGTAGAAGACCGCCGCGACCTTGGTGAGGAGCTTGCCGGAGCGCTCCAGCGCCGTGATGGTGTTGGCGAAGTCGGCGGCCGCCGGATCGTTGGTGATCGCCGCGATCTCGGCGGAGTGATCGGCGAAGGCCTGCTCGAAGGCCGGCAGAAAGTGCTCGGGCTTGACCTCGTCGAAGGGCGGGGTCGCAAACGGCGTCACCCAGGCCTTCAGCAGCGGGTTGGTCTCGGGGTCCGTGGTTTGGCGGGGGTCTGACATCGCAAGTCCCGGTTTTTGTGGCTCGATTGTTGGGGTCAGCTATAGCACGCGATGGGGCTTTTTTGGGCCATTTGCCCTTGCTCCCGGCCGCCTTTTCGGGGAGATTGCGGCCCTCGAAGCTACGGACCCCAAAGCTCATGAACGCGCCTGCCTCATCTTCCCGTCAGATCGTCTGGCCAAGCGTCATCACTGTCGTCAGCGCGGCCATCCTGATCGGCGCCGAGGTGTTCGGCGCCGCGTTCGCCGGCGGCTGGGCGCTCGCGATCCTGTTCGGGCTCGGTGATCAGGGCACGCACATCCTGCAGGCTGTGCTGTTCGCGCTCGGCGTGCTCGTGATGACCGCGTTCATCCGCGCGGCTCAGCGCGTCGAGCCGTTCACGAAGCGCCGCTGACGCTTCCTCGCGCGCGCAAGACGCGCGCACGGCTGAGAAAACTTAACGCGCGTTCATCTTCCGCGTCGCTCGCGCAACACTGCGCAAGCAGATGTTAGGCAATTCTGTCCTCAGCCTAAAAAAATTCTTGCGAAGCTGAGTCAAAACGCTTATGTGCGCTCTTGCCCAATTTCGCACGTGCCTGTGGTCGTGTGTCAGTCGGTAGGTATCCGGACAAGAGGCCGGACAGCCGCCAAGGGGTGAAGAAGCCGAGGGGCTCTTCGGAAGTGCGGAAGTCGCGAGACCGAAAGGTCGGACGAGGAAGCAAACCCGGAGCGTCCAGCATCTCTCTCAAAGAGATGCCATGTCGAAGGTGACTTCACTTTTTGCAACCGTGACTGGCAGCCGGAGGCGAACCGGCGCACCCCGCTCTCAACGGGGGACGCGACTTAAAGCAACGACGGATCGGGCTTTTTTGGTCTCTACCGGCAGTCCAACGCCGGCGCGGGCTACTGAAAAGGCTTGTCCTTCATTGCCAGGTGTGCGGGCGGGAACAATCCCAACCAATCCACGGCAGCACAGTCTGGTTTGAGTCTTTGGCTCGTCGCGCCTCCATCGCGCGATCTGGCCGGAGCGCTCTTATCCGATGTCATTTTTTGAACGGATCCCCGTCGCTGGGCCGTTTGGGAGAGTGCTATGACCGAACGTATTCAGGAATTCCTGCGCACCCGCCGCAGCGAGGGCCGGGACACCGAGCCTTGCCTCGTCGTCGACCTCGAGGTCGTGCGCGACAATTACCAGACCTTTGCCAAGGCGCTGCCCGACAGCCGCGTGTTCTATGCCGTCAAGGCGAACCCGTCGCCGGAAGTGCTGTCCCTGCTCGCCTCCATGGGCTCCTGCTTCGACACCGCGACGGTCGCCGAGATCGAGATGGCGCTGGCCGCGGGTGCGACGCCCGACCGCATCTCCTTCGGCAACACGATCAAGAAGGAGCGCGACATCGCGCGCGCCTTCGCGCTCGGCATCCGGCTGTTCGCGGTCGACTGCGTTCCCGAGGTCGAGAAGGTCGCCCGTGCCGCTCCCGGCGCGAAGGTGTTCTGCCGCATCCTCTACGACTGCGCCGGCGCCGAATGGCCGCTGTCGCGCAAGTTCGGCTGCGACCCGGAGATGGCCGTCGATGTGCTCGACGTTGCCAAGCGCCTGGGCCTGGAGCCGTGCGGCATCTCCTTCCATGTCGGCTCGCAGCAGCGCAAGGTGAAGGCGTGGGACCGTGCGCTGGCGATGGCCTCGCAGGTATTCCGCGACTGCGCCGAGCGCGGCATCAACCTGACCATGGTCAACATGGGCGGCGGCTTCCCGACCAAGTACCTGAAGGACGTGCCGCCGGTCGTGACCTACGGCCGCTCGATCTTCCGCGCGCTGCGCAAGCACTTCGGCAACCAGATTCCGGAGACCATCATCGAGCCGGGCCGCGGCATGGTGGGCAACGCCGGCATCATCGAATCCGAGGTCGTGCTCATCTCGAAGAAGAGCGACGATGACGAGGTGCGCTGGGTCTATCTCGACATCGGCAAGTTCGGCGGTCTCGCCGAGACGATGGACGAGTCGATCCGCTACGCCATCCGCACCCCGCATGACGGCGCGGACATGACGCCGTGCGTGCTCGCGGGCCCGACCTGCGACAGCGCCGACGTGCTGTACGAGAAGACCCCGTATCCGCTTCCCGTCACGCTCGAGATCGGCGACAAGCTGCTGATCGAAGGCACCGGGGCCTATACGTCGACCTACTCGTCGGTGGCGTTCAACGGCATCCCGCCGCTGAAGACGTACCACATCTGATTTGCCGCATCTGATCCGCCTCTCGTTCTGAGGCCTGACGAACCCGGGAGCCGGTCCGCCGGCTCCCTTCCTGACATTGCCATTCTGACGACGTCTTGAGCCGGCGTGCTTCTCGCACGCGGGTTCAAGCGGGGACTGACGCGCCATGACTGCTTTTCGGAAGCCACAAGTCGCCCTCACTTCGAAAGCCGCTCCGTTCGCGATCCGTGCGGAACGTGCTGCCGACGTCGCCGCCCGTGAAGCGCTGCTGGATGCCTGCTTTGGCGAGAACCGCCATGACCGCACCTGCCAGCGCCTGCGCGACGGACGTGCACCTGCCGCAGGCCTTGCCCTGTCGGCTGTGCGCGAGGGGACACTCGTGGGAACCGTGCGGCTGTGGCACGTCAGCGCCGGAGGCAGGCCCGCTTTGGTCCTCGGACCGCTGGCGGTGGACCCTGCCTTCCGCGAGCTCGGGATCGGCGCCGCGCTGATGCAACAAGCGCTGGCCGCCGCCCGGGCACGCGGGCATGCCGCCGTGATCCTGCTCGGCGATGCCCCCTACTACGCCCGCTTCGGCTTCTCGCCCGAGAAGACCGGCGCATTGATGCTGCCCGGCCCGTTCGAGCGCGATCGTCTGCTGGCGATCGAATTCCAGGCCGGTGCGCTGGATGGCGTTGAGGGGATGATCGTCCCGACCGGCGCGGCCATGCCCAAACGGAGGGTAGTTCGCGCCCTCCAGGCGCACGCGGCCTAAGGGATTGCCATGATGGCGACGACTTAAGCCGCGTTCCGCGGCGATGCTCGCGCAGGCCCGTTCCTTTAGGGTTGCGCGGGCCTGAGAAACGCCCTTTAACCCGCCAAACACCCCCTTCAGTCGAGGCCCACGACCATGTCCCGTCGCCTGATCTCCACCGGCTCTCCCCTCGAGAAGACCGTCGGCTACAGCCGCGCCGTGATCGACGGCGAGTTCGCCTTCGTCGCCGGAACCACCGGCTATGACTACACGACGATGACGATGCCGGCCGATGTCACGAGCCAGTCACGCAACTGCTTCAAGACCATCGAAGCCGCCCTGAAGGAGGGCGGATTCGAGATGGCCGATATCGTCCGTGCGACCTACTACGTCACCGACGCCAGCTACATCGATGCCCACTTCGCTGTCTGCGGCGAGGTTCTCGGCGACATCAGGCCGGCTGCGACACTGCTTGTCGTCTCCGCCCTCGCCAAGCCCGAGATGAAGGTCGAGATCGAAGTCACCGCCAAGCGCCGCAGCGCCTGATCCACCCCCCACCCTTTGTCTGCCAGCACGTTCCGGAGAAACCATCCCATGAGCCACCCCTCGCAGATCTACGCGAAGATCACTGGTCCCATCGTCATGGTCGGCTTCGGCTCCATCGGCAAAGGCACGCTGCCGATGATCGAGCGGCATCTCGACTACGACAAGTCGCGCGTCACCGTGATCGATCCCAAGGACGAGGGCCGCAAGGCGCATTGCGAGAAGCAGAACGTCCGCTTCATCCAGAAGGCCGTGACCCGGGACAATTACCGGGAGTTGCTGACCCCGCTGCTCACCGAAGGCGGCGGCCAGGGTTTTTGCGTCAATCTCTCGGTCGATACCGGCTCCACCGACATCATGGAGCTCTGCAACGAGCTCGGCGCGCTCTATATCGACACCGTCAACGAGCCCTGGCTCGGCTTCTATTTCGATTCCTCGAAGGGCCCGGAAGCGCGTTCCAACTACGCGCTGCGCGAAGTGACGCTGGCCGCCAAGAAGGCGCGCCCCGCGGGCTCGACGACGGCCGTCTCCTGCTGCGGCGCCAATCCCGGCATGGTCTCCTTTTTCGTCAAGCAGGCGCTGCTCAATGTCGCCGCCGATCTGAAGCTCAATGCCCCCAAGCCGAAGACCAAGGCCGAGTGGGCGGACCTGATGCGGCAGGCCGGTATCAAGGGCATCCACATCGCCGAACGCGACACCCAGCGCTCCAAGTCGCCGAAAGAGCCTGACGTCTTCGTCAACACCTGGTCGGTGGAAGGTTTCCTGTCGGAAGGCGTGCAGCCGTCCGAACTCGGCTGGGGCACCCATGAAAAATGGATGCCCGAGAATGCGCGCACCCACGAAGCCGGCTGCGGCGCGGCCATCTATCTGATGCAGCCCGGCGCCAACACGCGCGTGCGCACCTGGTGCCCGACCCGCGGCGCGCAGTATGGCTTCCTCGTCACCCACAACGAGTCGATCTCGATCTCCGATTACTTCACGGTGCGCGACGCATCGGGTACGGCGGTCTACCGGCCGACCTGCCACTACGCCTACCATCCGGCCGACGATGCCGTGCTGTCGCTGCACGAAATGTTCGGCCGTGCCGCGAAGATGCAGGAAAAGCACCACATCCTCGATGAGAACGAAATCGTCGACGGCATCGACGAGCTCGGCGTGCTGCTGTTCGGCCATGACAACAACGCCTATTGGTACGGCTCGCAGCTCTCCATCGAGGAGACCCGCAGACTCGCGCCCTACCAGAACGCCACCGGCCTGCAGGTGACCTCCGCCGTGCTCGGCGGCATGGTGTGGGCGCTGGAAAACCCGAACGAAGGCATCGTCGAAGCCGACGAGATGGATTTCGATCGTCTGCTGGAGATCCAGCTGCCGTATCTCGGCCCGGTGAAGGGTTTCTACACCGACTGGACGCCGCTGACGGATCGTCCGGGACTGTTCCCGGAAGACATCGACACGAGCGATCCCTGGCAGTTCCGGAATGTCCTGGTGCGTTGACCTCTCAGCGCTTCCGGTCGATAGCGATGCCCGGCCTTGTGCCGGGCATTTCTTTTTGCCGACCTATTTCGCCAAGTAATCGAACGCCACGCTGCCGAGCCCGAGCGTCAGGTCCGCTTTGAAATGCAGCGCGGAGACCACCTCGCGCACCGGCAGGCGGGCGACGTCGCAGAGTGCGTGGGGAAACAGCCCGAGCGCGGCAGGGCCGGTCCAAGCTTCCTTCAGCACGACATCATCGAGATGAAACCGCACCAGCTCGCAGATCCGCGGGCTGCCGTCGACATGCGGGATGATCTTCAGGATGAAGTTCGGCGCCGCCATCGATTTCAGCACCGTGTCGTGGTCGACCTTGCGGTGCTTGTAACCCATCGTGGCCGAAGCGCAGAGGACCGAGCCGTAATGCAGCGAGCCGACCAGGACGTCGCTCTCGATCTCGATCTTGGGCCTTGCGAGCTTCTTCGGAAAGCCCCACAGCTCGCGGCCGCCGGCGATCGGGGCCTCGTCGTCCAGATACATCGCGTGGGTGTAGCCGCCCTCCTCGCCCTTGAAGCGGACCGGGATCACCTGCCCGGTTTCGGTGTAGTCGCCGAATCCGGTCGAGTCGGGCATCCGGATGAACTCGTATTTCACCACCGGCTCCGCCACCTCAAGCGGCTCGGGCACGATGGCGGCGAGGGCTTCGGGATCGGTCCTGTAGGTGATGATGAAATATTCGCGGTCGAAGAAGCGATATGGCCCCGGCGGGAATGCCGGGTTGGTGAGCGGCATCGAATAGGCGGTGCGGCGGACGTCTTCGATCTTCATGGGAGGCCCCATCTGTCGTTGGCGCGACAGATTATGGAACGGGCCGGTTGCCGAGGCGAGATCAAATGCGCGTCACAATACGCCGGCCGCCGGGCTACTTCTCCTTGATCGGCGGCGCGATCTTCTCCGCGGGCGCCGCCGGCAGTGCCGGCTTGGTCGCCGCACCCCGCGTCTGCGGGTCGGGGCGCGCGGGCTCGGGGGCCGGCGTGGTCGGCCGGTCGCCGCCGGGCTTGGCTTCCGCGGGCGTCTTATCCTGATCGCCGGATGGCGTGCCCTGGAGCGGTTGGGTCGCCTGCGCCGTCTGCATCCGGCTCTCGGCCCGGATCTGCGCCAGCGAGAGGCCTGACACCACGGCGCCTGCTGCGAGCAGCGAGCATGCGACCATCAGGTCACGTTTCAGTCTGCGCTTGTCATTTGGGCCGGGCATGTCGATCACCGCCTTTATCCGCGGGATCAACGAACTTGCCCGACTGCGGTTCCGTGGCGGACGAGGCGGGAACCGTGCCTTCGCGCGCCAAAACGCCGCRCTCAGTCTGAGGTGTTAACTTCCCAGATGGCGTGGCGCACGCCCGGCAGGTGCTGAAGATTGGTCGCCACCGCGTTGAGCTCGTTCGGATCGACTGCGGTCGCAACCAGCTTTGCGACGACCTCGAGAATATCATCCCCGATCTCAACCACGTCGATATCGGCCACCGGATATTTCGCGGCCTCCAGCTTTTCAACGAGGCGGTCGCGCATGTCGGGCAGGGCGTCGGCCGCGACGGCGAGCTTGAAATAGTAGGTCGCCTCCGAGGCCTTCTCGTTCAGCGGAATGCGGTTGATGGCGTTGACCAGTGGGCGCAGCATGGTGTTGCCGGCGATGACGAACACGGTCAGCGCGGCCGCCTGTGCGACCATGTCGGCGCCGGCGCAGGAGCCGACCGCGGCCGAAGCCCACAGCGTCGCCGCGGTGTTGAGCCCGCGGACGTCCATGCCCTGCTTCATGATGACGCCGGCGCCGAGGAAGCCGATGCCTGAGACGACATAGGAGATCACGCGGACCGCGCCGTCGGCGCCGGTCAGGTGCATGGCGAGATCGACGAAGGCGGCGGCACCGACCGCGACCAGCACGTTGGTGCGCAGGCCCGCGGTGCGCTGGCGGTACTGCCGCTCGGCGCCGATCAGCGTGCCCAGCACGAAGGCCGTGAAGAGGCTGACCAGCGTGTCCGCGAAGTCAGCAATCTGGAATGTCGTCAAAAACCGCATGGTCCCTCGCACGGGTTGGCAAACGATCTATGCGAGAGTGCCGACGAGGTCAATTTGAACGGGCACCGGCTGTGGAAGCCGATGCCCGGTCGTCTTGTTTTCTCCGCCTTAGTGAGCGGCCGCGAGCAACGTCTGCTGGGGCGGCGTGTAGTTCAGCACGGTGCCGCCGTTGCCGTCGGAGGCGAGCACGAAGGACGAGGCCGAGTATTGCGCCAGCAGAGCCCAGGAGTAGCTCTGGCCGCCGTCGGTCGTGACCGTCAGATTGTTCGCGCTGTCGACATCGACACTACTGACCACCGTGTTGCGGAAGTCGATGGTGTCATCGCCGCCGAAATTGGCGATCGAGCCGGCCAGGCCCGCCGGCATGTCCAGCACCAGCGTTGCGCCGCCGGAGCCACCGAAATCGACGTTCTGGAGCAGGCCGCCAGCGTAGACATGCTCGCTGCCGCCATCCAGATGCGCGTTTGAGACGTTGCCGCCCGCCCCCACATCCTGCTCGCCACCGCCGCTGACCGTCGTTGCGGTCGCAGCGCCTGCGACGAACTGATAGCCGCCATTGATCGTCGCGCTGCCGTCGGTAGCGCCGGCGTCCACGTACTGGAAGCCGCCGGCTGCGATCGTCGTGCCCGTTGTCGCGCCACCGGAGCCGACATATTGCCGCCCACCGGCATTGATGACGGTGCCGGCAGCGTGGCCATTGCCGAGCACCTGCTGATTGCCGTCGAGCACGGTGTCGGTGACGGTACCTTGGTAAACATCCTGGTAGCCACCCGCCGCGACCGTCGTTCCGGCGGCGCTACCGCCCTGATAGACGTGTTGGGAGCCGCCACTCGCGACGAGGACGCCATTCGCCGTGCCGTAATCGTATTGATTGCCGCCGGCGCCCACCGTCGTGCCCGTCGCCGTTCCGCTCAGATATTGCGTTCCGCCGTCGATCGTCGAGTTGACGTCGCGGCCGCCGGCGGCAACGGACTGCTGTCCGCCAGCCTTGATCGTGGTGTGGGCCGAGGTGCCGTTAGCGTAGACCTGCCCGAAACCGTACAACAGGGTATCTGTCGCACGCCCACCGGCGCGGATGTCCTGATAGCCGCCGGCTTCGATCATCGCGCCGGTCGTGCCGGTGCCAAAAACATGCTGCTGGCCGCCGTTCTTGACCACCGATCCGGTCGAGATGCCGTAGTCTTCTTCGATTCCGTTGCGCAAGACGGTCGCCCCGACCGAGGTGCCGCGGACAACAAGGCTCGGGTTGAAGGACGAGGAGGCCGCCGCGACGATCGCGTTCTCAAGTGAGGCGCCGCTCGCTAGCGTGTAGCCAAAGGCGAGAGGGATCGATTGCGACACGCCGGTATTGCCGGCGGCGTCGCGCAGACGGGCCGTCACATAGGAAAGTCCGGTTGCCGGAGACAGATTGTCCAGCCGCCAGGTGCCGTCGGCGGCGCTGGTGACTGCGTGATCCGTTGGACCAAACGACAAGGTGAGCGCGGAGGTCGCGTCAGCCAGGTCGAGCGTGCCCCGGACGGTGATCGAAAAGGGCGTTGCATCGGAATTTTCGATGCTCGTGATCGCGAGGACGGGGGCGGTCGCATCGACCGTAAAGGTGAATGCGGGCCCGGGGTTGCTATGGTTGCCCAGGCTATCCGTGGCGGTCGCGGCGTAGCTGTAGGTCGAGCCGTCCTGGAGGCCGGACACGCCGAGGCTCCAGCTGCCGTCGCTGCCAACCGTGGTGACGCCAACGACGGAATTGTCGCCGGCATTCGTGACCGTGACGGTGTCTCCGGCATTGCCGGAGCCGGACAGGGTCGTCATCCCGCCATGGAAGTGCGCCGCGTTGATGTAATTGTTGCCGTCCGCACCCGGCGTCACGTCCGCATCGACGATCGTCAGGGCCGGAGGCGTGCGGCTGATCGTATATTGCGTGGTGGTCGAATTCGGCGCGGTGAGGAAAACATCCTCGCCGGTCGAGGAGTTGCTCGTTGTCCACTCCACCACCACGTCGGCTTTTCCGTCTCCATTGAGGTCACCGACGGTGATTCCGTTGGCGCCCGAAGCGAGCGGCAACGTCACCGCCGGGCCGAACGTGCCGTCACCGCGACTGTAGAAGGTCGAAAGCGTATTGTTGCTGCTAGCGACCACGGCGAGGTCCGTTTTACCGTCGCCATTGAAGTCCGCGGCCGCCAAGTTCCAGATGGGCGCCGGTGTCAGGAAGGTCTGTGGCGACGCGAAGGTGCCGTCGCCGTTGCCGAGCAGGATCGCAATCGAGTTGTTGGTTCCGAGTGCAAGATCAAGCTTGCCGTCGCCGTTGAAGTCGCCGCTGATCGTTCTGGATGAGGTGCCGGCCGTGATCGGGGATTGGAACGTGCCATCCCCGTTGCCAAGCCGCACGGCAACCGGCGAACTTGACGAGTCCTGCACAAGCAGATCGATCTTTCCATCGCCGTTGAAATCTCCGCTCGCGAAGGCGTTGGAGGCATTCGTGGCAATGGGCGATCCGAAAGAACCATCGCCGTTACCGAGCAGCAGCGACGTGCCGATGTTGTTCGACATGATCACGTCGGCCCTGCCGTCGCCGTTGAAGTCGGCAAACGCCCTGATATTGCCGCCAGTGCTGCCACCCGTCGCATACTTCGTCGCCGCCGCGAACGTGCCGTCGCCATTGCCCAGCCTGACGTCCAGGGTCCCGGTGAAGATGTTGCCCATCAGGACGTCCAGCTTGCCGTCGCCGTTGACGTCGCCGAGTCGAATCGACGATTCCAGCTCCGAGGCGCCGGTCAGCGAGGTTTGCGTGAACTGGCCCGTGCCGTCATTGTTCCTGACATCAAGAAAGTATGCGGAAGCGCTGACGGTTCGGATGTACACCATATCCTGCTTGCCATCGCCGTTGATGTCGCCGACCGCCGCCGTGTTGATGATGCTGAAGCGCGGACCGCTCATCTGCGTTTCGGACTGGAACGGCCCGACATAATAGCCGCTGGAATCGTGCACATTGGTGCCGGTCAGTTGCAGCCCCAGCGAACCGCTGCCCGAGCCGGTGTTGACCGTGACCGTGTAGCTCGCGCCGTTGCTGCCAGCCACCGGCGTGATGTCCGTGATGCCGGCACCATTGATGCTCCCCGTCGTGGCGAGGGTGAACTGATCGACCGTGACGCCGGACACCGGCTTCGAAAAGGTGACGGTGTAGTGCACGACGGACGCGTCGGTCGACGACGGATCGGTGCCTGTGATGCTGACGAGCGTCGGAAGAACGGGGATGAGTGGCATGGGGATTCCCTGGCGTGGCGCTTGATGCGAGGATTCGAATTGCACGCCGGCTCCGGACAGGCCGACGCCAAGCGCAACTGATCGCGCGGCAGCAATTCGAAATTGCACGCCGTGCTCTCTACATCTGCGACCCTACAGGGACTGCTTGTCGGTTATGTTACACATTAACGATAAACAACATAACGCAGGGAGCCTGTGCCTCGCAGAAACCGGTCCCTCGCAAGATCGACAGACGATCCATGCGAGAGTTGCGCCGCGGTCAATTTGAACGGGCATCGGCGCTATGGAAGCCAATGCCCGTCCGTCTTGGTTTTGCCTGCCTTAGTGAGCGGCCGCGAGCAAGGTCTGCTGTGGCGGCACATAGCTCAGCATCGTTCCGCCGTTGCCGTCGGCCGCGAGCACGAAGGACGAAGCTGCGTACTGCGCCAGCAGCGCCCAGGAGTAGCTCTGGCCGCCGTCGGTCGTGACCGTCAGATTGTTCGCGCTGTCGACATCGACACTACTGACCACCGTGTTGCGGAAGTCGATGGTGTCGTCAGCGCCGAAATTGGCGATCGCGCCAGACAGGCCCGTCGGCGCGTCGAGCACCAGCGTTGCGCCGTTCGAGCCGCCGAAATCGACGTTCTGGAGCAGGCCGCCAGCGTAGACATGCTCGCTACCGCCGTCGAGATGCGAATTCGCAGCGATGCCGGTTGCGCCGACATCCTGCTCGCCGCCGCCGCTGACGGTGGCGCCGGTCGCCGTGCCCGCCACGAACTGGTAGCCGCCGCTGATCGTGGCACTGCCGTCGGTGGCGCCGGAGTCCACATACTGGAAGCCGCCGGTCTCGATGGTCGTGGCGGTGGTTGCGCCGCCCGAACCGACATATTGCCGCCCGCCGGCATTGATGGTGGTGCCGGTGGCATGGCCGTCCGTGAGCACCTGCTGCTCACCGTCGAGCACGGTGTTGGTGACTGTCCCCTGGGAAACGTCCTGATAGCCGCCCGCCGCAACGGTCGTGCCATCCGCACTGCCGCCCTGATAGACATGCTGGATGCCGCCGCTCTCGACAAGAACCGCGATAGACGTCCCGTAGTCGTACTGAACGCCGCCTGCGCCAACGGTCGCGCTCGTCGTTGACCCGACGATGTACTGCCGGCCACCAGCGATGGTCGCACCGCTGTCGGTGGCGCCGGCGTCGACATACTGGAAGCCGCCGATCGCGATGGTCGTATTGGTGGTCGCGCCACCGGAGCCGACATATTGCCGGCCACCGGCATTGATGACGGTGCCGGCAGCCTGGCCACCGGCAAGCACCTGCTGATTGCCGGCGAGCACGGTGTTGGTGGCCGTCCCCTGGTAGACGTCCTGATAGCCGCCCGCAGCAACGGTGGTGCCGCTGGCACTGCCGCCCTGATAGACGTGTTGGGAGCCGCCGCTCTGGACCATTGCGCCGGTCGCTGTGCCGTAATCGTATTGATTGCCACCCGAGCCGATCGTGGCATTCGCGCTGCTGCCCGTCACATATTGCGTACCGAAGACAGTCGCATCGTGGTCGGCGCCGGCCGTGCTTTGGGTGCCAAGAGCCTCGATGACGGTGCCGTAGGTGCTGCCGTTGACGTAGATGTTCTGGAGTCCGCCCGACTTGATCGTGGTGTGGATCGCCGTGTTGCCGACCGTTTGCGTGCCATAAAGCACCGTGTCCTTGGCGGTCCCCTGGAAGCTCACGAGCTGAGTGGCGCCAGCCTGCACCAGGGTCCCGGTCGCCGTGCCGTATTCGAGCCCTTGGCTCCCACCATTGTATATCGTTGCCCCGGTCGAGGTCCCGCGGACGATTTCGCCCGCGCCAGAGAGAACGATCGCGCCGGTCTCCGCGGCGTTGGAATCCACGGTGAAGAAACTGTCGACAACCACCGCGTTGGCGAGCTGCGTGCTGGAGACAAGCGTATAGTTGCCCCTGATGAGCGTATAGGTCGGCGAGGCGCCGACATTGCCTGCGGCATCCGAGAATCTAGCCACGATCGTCGTCAATCCGTATGGCACGACCTGGCTATTGAACTGCCACGATCCGGTCGCGCTGGAGACGATCACGTCGGTCCCTCCGATCGAGACGGTCACCTGCGCCGGCACGTCGGTCGTCCCCTGCAGGGTGACCTTCGGGTTTGACACCGACGAGTCGGCCGACAAATTGATGCCCGTGATCCCGAGCGATGCGGTCGCATCGACCGTGAAGGTGAACGCCGGGCCGACGCTGCTGTTGCCGTGGGAGTCGGTCGCAGCCGCGACATAGCTGTAAGTGGTGCCGTCCTGCAGGCCGGACACGCCGAGGCTCCACGTGCCGTTCTGGCCGACCGTGGCCGTGCCGACGACTGCGTGAGTCATGGCGTCGGTGACCGAGATGGTGTCGCCGGCATTGCCGGTGCCGGCCAACGTCGTCGCCCCACCATGGAAATGCGCCGCGTTGATGTAATTGTTGCCGTCGGCGCCGAGGGTGACGTCCCCGTCGGTGATGGTCAGAGCCGGCGACGTCCGTACGATCGTGTACGCCGGTCCCGTCTCGCTGGATGAACCGGTCAGCAGGATATCGGTGCCCGAACTTTGAGTGAAAGGATTGGTGCCGAATTGATATCCGACCAGAACGTCGGCCTTGCCGTCGCCGTTCAGGTCACCGGCGCCGATCTGCCCGGCGGTCTTGTCGAGCGGCGAGATCCTCACTTGCCCGAACGTGCCGTCGCCGTGACCGAAGAAGGTCGAGAGCGTGTTGTTGGTTCCGACGACCACGAGATCAGCCACGCCATCGCCGTTGATGTCGGCGACCGCGCCGGATCCGATCGTACCCGCCGCCTGAAGAGTCGTCCCGGACGAGGTGAAAGTGCCGTCGCCGTTGCCGAGCAGGATCGAGATTGTGGCGCTGCTGACGGCCGCCATGTCGAGCTTGCCGTCACCGTTGAAATCGCCGGTGAGGACAGATGTCGCCGTCCCGACCGGGGACGACGGAGCCTGGAACGTGCCGTCACCATTGCCGAAGCTCAGCGCTATTGCCAGATTGGTCGAATTCCTCGTCACGAGGTCGAGCTTGCCGTCTCCATTGAAGTCACCATAGGCGATGGAGCTGACCCCGAGATTCGTGGTGATGGCAGTCCCAAACGTACCGTTGCCATTTCCTGGCAGGACCGTACTGCCGACGACGATGTCGAGCACGCCATCGCCGGTCACGTCGATCACTTTAGGTGTTTGATAGACGCCGCTGCCGGCGGAATAGCTCGTGTTGGCCCCGAACGTGCCGTTACCGYTGCCGAGACGAACAGTCACGGTACCGTCGAGGGTGACCTGTGCGATGTCCAGCTTGCCGTCGCCATTCAGATCGGCAAGCGCCAGCAAGGGCAATAGGCCTGGGCTCGAGGTGTTCGAGGCTGAGGAGAAGTGACCGGTGCCGTCGTTCAGCGCCACGCTGACGTAGCTCGGGTTGACGAAAAAGTTTGTCCCCATCACGACGTCCAGCTTCCCGTCTCCGTTGACGTCGCCGATCGCGAAGGACGTCGGGCTGTTTACGGTCAGCTTCGATTCGGATTGGTACGGTCCGACATAGTAACCATTGGTATCGTGGACGTTGCTTCCCGTGAACTGGAGCGCCACCGAGCCGGAGCCGAATCCGGTATTCACCGTGACCGTATAGCTCGAAAGATTGCTGCCGGCGACCGGTGTCACGTCGGTGATGCCCGCGCCGCCGATGCTGCCACTCGTTGCAAGGCTGAACTGATCAATCGTGACGCCAAGAACAGGCTTCGAGAACGTGACGGTGTAGTGCACCGTTCCGGCGTCGGTCTGGGTCGGATCGGTCGCTGTGATGCTGGTGATGGTCGGAAGATCGGGGATGACGGGCATCTGAATTCCCTGCGGTGGCGCGTGTTGATGCGAGGATTCGAAATGCACACTGGCCCCGGAAAAACCGGCGCCAGGCACATTCGATCGCACGGCAGCAATTCGAAATTGCACGCCGTGCTCTCTACATCTGCGACCCTACAGAGGCTGCTTGTCGGTTATGTTACATGATAACAAAAATAACATAACAGGGAGAGGCTGTGGATAGTCGGCCTCATAGCTCCAGCAGACCGCCGTCCCCATTTTCGTCGGCGAAGGCCAGCAGCGTGCCCTTGGCGTTCCAGGCAATCGCTGCGACCGGAGGGGTGCCATTGCGGCGGACCAGGATCTCGGCGCCGTCCTCGAGCCGCACCATCAGCACGGTGCCGTCGCTGTAACCGGCGGCGAGGATGTCGTTCTTCGGATGGCAGGCGACCACCGACACGCGCGCCTGCAGCGGCGCGAGCATCGCGGGCTCCTTGCCCATCGGGCCGTCCTTGCTGCCGAACGGCCAGATGATGATGGTGTCGGCACCCGAAGTCGCCAACCCTTTGCCGCCCGCGCTCCAGGACATCGAACGGACGCGGCCGGGATAGCCGGTCATGCGCATGTGCCTGTTGTCGGCAAGCCGCCAGCCGTGCAGCGCCGCCTCGTGCATCGTGGTGACCAGGAACTTGTTGTCGGGGCTGAAGGTGACGCCGAGATGCGAGCCGGCCCAGGGCAGGAATTCGGCGGATCCTTCCATGTTCGGAAACCACAGCGTCGCGCCGTTGTAATGCGCGATCGCGAGCCGCAGGCCCTTCGGCGCGAAGGCGAGGCCGCCGACGGTCGAGGGCACCTCGAGCGACTTCTCCTCGGTCTTGCCGCTCTTGACGGTGGCCGTCTTGCCGGCCGACCAGGCATAGGCCCCGTCGGGATGCAGCGCCACCGCGTCGATCCAGCGCCGCTTGGGGTCGGTGGCGAGCAGCGTCACCTCACCCTTGGCGTCGAGCGACACGACCTTGCCGTCGTCGCCGCCCATGATGAGGCGCTTGCCATCGGAGGCGGTCGACAGAATGCCGCCGCCATGCACGGCGACCGTCGTGATCTCGCCCTTGGCGTCGACGAACGCGACATTCTCCTCGCCGCTGACGAAGGCGGCGCGGGGCCCGAGGAAATACACCGAGGTCACGCCCATGCCGAGCGTAACAGGCTTGACGCGATCGGTGACGGAGACGATCGAGGCGGAATCGGGGGCCGGCGTAAATTCTTTCATCACGAGACGATGCAGCTCTCAAAACCCTCGCGAATGGCCTTTTCCGGCAATTCGCGACCGATGAAGACGAGGCGGCTCTCGCGCGGCTCGCCGTCCTTCCACTTCCGCTGGTGGTTGCCCTCCAGCATCATGTGGACGCCCTGGAAGACATAGCGGTCATCATCGTCGTGGAAGGCGAGGATCCCCTTCGAGCGCAGGATCTTGCCGCCCTCGACCTGCACCAGGTTCTGGAGCCAGGGCATGAACACGTTCGGATCGAGCGGCTTGTCGGTCTTGAGCGACAGCGACTGCATGTCCTCGTCGTGATAGTGCTTCAGGCCGTGGCCGTGATCATGGTGGTGATGGTCGTGGCCATGGTGGTGATGATCATGGTCGTGGTCATGATCATCGGCCTCCAGGAAATCCGGCTCGATGTCGAGGATGCGGTCGAGGTCGAAGGCGCCGCGGTCGAGCACGTCCGCCAGGGCGACCGAGCAGCGCTCGGTGCGATGCAGCTTGGCATAGGGGTTGATGGCGCGGATGCGGGCCTCGACCTCGGCAAGCTCCGGCTTGGTGACGAGATCGGTCTTGTTCAGCACGATGACGTCGGCGAACGCGATCTGGTTCTTGGCCTCGGGCGCATCCTTGAGCCGGTCGGACAGCCATTTGGCGTCGGCGACCGTGACGACCGCGTCGAGCCGCGCGTTCTTCTGCACGTCCTCGTCGACGAAGAAGGTCTGGGCGACAGGCGCGGGATCGGCAAGGCCGGTGGTCTCGACGATGATGGCGTCGAACTTGCCCTTGCGCTTCATCAGGCCGTCCATGATGCGCACGAGGTCGCCGCGCACGGTGCAGCAGATGCAGCCGTTGTTCATCTCGAACACTTCCTCATCGGCGCCGATGATGAGATCGTTGTCGATGCCGATCTCGCCGAATTCGTTGACGATGACGGCGTATTTCTTGCCGTGGTTTTCCGACAGGATGCGGTTCAACAGCGTGGTCTTGCCGGCGCCGAGATAGCCGGTCAGCACGGTCACGGGAATTTTTTGGGACGCTTCAGACATGACAACTCCGGGTCGGGCTTTTCCGCGCGACGCGAGGCGGGGTGGCCCCCTGCCCTAGTGGTCAAGCGCGCTGGTCAGGGCCTTTATATTGTGCCTGACCATATCAATGTAAGTGGGTGCAAGCCCCTTTTCGCCGGTCAAACCGTCCGAAATCAGGGTCCCGCCGACCTTGGCCCCGGTCTCGGCCGCGATCCGCCGGATCAGACGGTCATCACTGATGTTTTCCAGGAACACAGCCGGGATCTTTTGGGCCTTGATCTGGCCGATGATGGCGGCGATGTCCCGCGCGCTGGGCTCGGTCTCCGTGGAGACCCCCAAGGGGGCCACGAACTGGACACCGTATTCGGCGGCGAAATAGCCGAAGGCGTCGTGGGTGGAGATCACCTTGCGCCGCTCCGGCGGGATTTTCGCCACGGCCTCCCGCACCTCGCGGTCGAGCGCTTCGAGCTTGTCCAGATAGGCCTTTGCCCGGGCGCGGAAGAACTCGGCGTCGTCAGGGTCGGCCGCGGCCAGCGCATTGGCGATGTCGCTCACATAGATCCTGGCGTTGGGGACGGACTGCCAGGCATGCGGATCCGCGGCCGAGCCGAGCTTCAGCGGTACGATGCCGGCACTCACGGTGACCACCTGCGCCTTGCTTCCTGCGGACTGCACCAGACGGGGCAGCCAGCCTTCGAGGCCGAGCCCGTTGACGATGACGAGGTTTGCATCCGCAATCCGCTTCGCATCGCTTGGCGCGGGCGTGTAGACGTGGACGTCGCTGTCGGGGCCGACCAGCGTCGTGACGTCGACCCGATCGCCGCCAACGGTCCGGACGAAATCGCCGAGGATCGAGAAGCTCGCGACGACGTTGAGCCGCTCGGCCGCATGCAGCGGCGAGGCGATCAGCAGGAGCACACAAAGCAGGAGACGCCGCATCGTCACGCGTCCAGATGCCGGCCGGGAAACATCTGCCGGACGATACCACCGACGCGGCCGAACAGCACCGAGACGATGTAAAGCACCGTCGCCAGCAGAATGATCGCAGGGCCCGACGGCACGCGGGTCTGGAACGACAGCACAAGGCCCGCATAGCCCGAGACGGCGGCAGCGACGACGGCGATGCAGATCATCACAGTGAGATCGCGCGACCAGAACCGGGCAATGCCCGCCGGCAGGATCATCAGGCCCACCGCGAGCAGCGTGCCCAGCGCCTGAAAGCCATTGACGAGGTTGATCACGACGAGCGCGAGGAAGGCGAGATGCGCGGGACCGCCGGCGCGGCTGACGGTGCGCAGGAACAGGGGATCGACGCTCTCGATCACCAGCGGGCGATAGATCACCGCGAGCACCAGCAGCGTCACCGTGGCGTTGAAGGCCACCACCAGCAGGGTCTGGTCGTCCATCGCGAGAATGTTGCCGAACAGCACGTGCAACAGGTCGATGTTGGTGCCCTTGATCGAGACGATGGTGACGCCCAGCGCCAGCGAGGCCAGATAGAAGGTCGCAAGCGAGGCGTCCTCCTTCAGCCCGGTCGAACGCGCGACCACGCCGGCGAGGATCGCAACCGCAAAGCCTGCAACCAGGCCGCCGGCCGTCATCGCGAACAGATTGAGGCCGGAGAGCAGGAAGCCGACGGCCGCGCCAGGCAGGATCGCATGCGCCATGGCATCGCCGACGAGGCTCATCCGCCGCAGCATCAGGAACACGCCGATCGGCGCGCCCGCCAGCGACAGCGCGATCACGGCGGCGAGCGCGCGCCGCATGAACTCGAATTCGGTGAACGGGCCGATCAGCGCGTCATAGATCATCTGCGATCACGCCGCCCGCGAGTGTCCGTCCTCGGCGCAAGCCGTGGCACTATCGTCAAAAGCCTCGCACATCCGCATCGCGACCAGCAGGTTTTCCGGCGTCAGCACCTCCGCCGTCGGTCCCCAGGCCACGGGGCCGCGCGCCAGCACCAGTGTTTCGGTGAAATGGTTGCGCACCATTTCCATGTCGTGCAGCGCGGCGAGCACGGTGCGGCCTTCGCCGTGCCAGTGCTTCACCAGCGCGAGCAGATCGGCCGTGGTCTTGCTGTCGATGGCGTTGAAGGGCTCGTCGAGCACGATCAGGCGCGCGTCCTGGAGCAGCACGCGCGCGAACAAGATGCGCTGCATCTGCCCGCCCGAGAGCGTGCCGATGGGGCGGTTCTCAAAGCCGTTGAGGCCGACGGAGGCGATCGCGCGCAGGATCTTCTCCCGCGCAGCCTTGCCGATGCCCCCGAACAGGCCCGCGTCGCGCCACAGCCCGGTGCCGACGAAGTCGAACACCGAGATCGGGAAGCTGCGGTCGATCTCCGCGCTCTGCGGCAGATAGGCGATATCGCGGCTATCGAGCCCGCCGAGATGGATGCTGCCGTCGAGCGGCCGGAGGATGCCGACGATGCCGCGCAACAGCGTCGACTTGCCGGCGCCGTTCGGGCCGATCACGGCGACCAGCGCACCGGAGGCGACCTCGCCGTTGAGATGATGCACGGCCGGATGCCGGTCGTAGCCGAGCGTGACATTATGGAAGTGCACGGCCGCCATGGTCACCTCATCGCCAGGAAGACCACGCCCCAGAGCACGGCGCAGACGGCAAGCGCGGCCGCGAGGCGGCCGGCCATGGTCATGCGCAGGATCGACCAAGGCGCGTCCTGGGCCGGATGGGGCGAGGCCGCATCATGGACATGGGCGTGGGTATGGTCGTGCCCATGCGAATGCCCGTCGCCATGAGAATGGTCATGAACGTGGTCGTGGTGATGGGCGTGGGACGCGGCGGGAACCATGCCAGCGACGTTATATTATAACATTACCCCTGTCCACGGCCGGCTCAGGGCTTGCCGATCACCATCGCGATGGCGGCGGCGACGAACGGGAACGGCACCGAGACGGCGCAGCGGAACCAGACGAACCGGGCCGGCATGAACGGGATTTCCCATAAAATCACCCGCTGGAAGGCGAACAGGGCCCAGGCCACGACATAGGCGACCACCTGCGGCACCCCACCGCCCGACTTCAGCGCTACCGTGCCGATGGAAAAGCCGATCACGGGTCCGCCGGGGGTGGCGGCGCCGGCGACCACGGCGGTCGCAACCCCGAGCCAGCCGCTGTCCGGCCCGAGCCAGCCGGTGATCACCTCCTGCGGGATGATGGCGGCGATGTAGCCGGAGCCGATCACTCCGAGCGCAATGCGCGGCACGATGTTGATGAAGTCCATGGAGCCTTCGCGGAGCGAGGCCTTGAACACCGGTGGGCCGCGGCGGAAGGCGATCAGGCCGACGCCGAACACCGAGCCCCACAGCAGGATGTCGATCAGAAGCGCCGCGCTCAAGTCTCGTCGTCCTTCGCGGCCGGCTGCGGATAGATCCGGACATAGACGAAGCGGCCGAGCGCGCCGGCGAGCACCGGCAGCGGCAGCGAGATCAGGATCCGCCACAGTGTGAAGTCGGTGCCCATGATCGGGATTTCCCAGGCCACCGCGCGGCCGTACCCGATCAGGGTCCAGCTCACGACCATGGCGATGGTGGCGCCGAAATCGGCGCCGACAGCGAGCAGCGCGCTCGCCACCGGATAGGCGGTGAAGGGTCCGCCCGGCAGGATCGCGCCGAAGGCGGTGCCGATCAAAAGGCCCATCAGGCCCGATTTCGGCCCGAGCGAGCGCGAGACTTTTTCGTGCGGCAGGATTTCGGAGATGAAGGCCCCGAGCAGGCAGCCCGCCAGCACGCGCGGCAGGATGCCGCCGAACAGCGAGAGGTCGTGCGTGAGAATCTCCAGGACACCGTCTGTGCCATCACGCCGCCAGACCAGGCCCGCGCTCACCGCCACCAGCACCGCGATGATGATGGTCGACCAGCCGATCGGCTTGCGCACACGCCCCGGCCGCGGCTCGGACTCCGCGTCCTCGGCAGGCGCCGGATTGTTCGGGGAAGGCTCTGACAACGGGCTCGGTGGGCTCGAGGGTGATGCCCATCCTGATTAAGGGCGCCGCCCATGCGATGCAAACAGTACGATGATGGGAAGCGATGCGCATCTCGCGCAGGGCCATGCGAAGCAGCAGTCGAATTCCGCACAGCAAAAAGGCGGCCGCGCATGCGACCGCCTCTTCGAGTTCGTCATCCCGGAGCGGCGACGCCGCACCCGGAAAGTGTGATGGCTCAGGCCTTGTCGAACAGGGACTCGACGTATTCCCAGTTCACGAGGTTCTCGACGAAAGCCTTCAGATAGTCCGGACGGCGGTTGCGATAGTCGATGTAGTAGGAGTGCTCCCAGACGTCCACGCCGAGGATCGGGGTAGCGCCGTGCACCAGCGGATTCTCGCCGTTCGGGGTCTTGGCGATCTCGAGCTTGCCGTTCTTGACCTGCAGCCAAGCCCAGCCGGAGCCGAACTGGCCAACGCCGGCCGCCTGGAAGTCCGTCTTGAACTTCTCGAAGCCGCCGAGGTCCTCGTTGATCTTCTTCTCGAGCTTGCCCGGCAGCTTGGTGCCGCCGCCATTGGGCTTCATCCAGCTCCAGAAGTGGATGTGGTTGTAGTGCTGGCCGGCATTGTTGAACACGGCCGGGTTCTTGCCGAACGAGCCCTTGACGATCTCCTCAAGGGACTTGCCTTCCCATTCGGTGCCCTTAAGCGCGTTGTTGCCGTTGGTGACGTAGGCCTGATGATGCTTGTCGTGGTGGAATTCCAGCGTCTCCTTCGACATGAACTGGCCGAGGGCGTCATAGGCGTAAGGGAGTGGGGGCAGCGTAAAGGTCATGGGTTGTTGTCCGCGACTGATGGGGAACTGGCTTAACGGGGACTCTTATAGAAGGTTCCACCGCCGTTAAATACCGCCAATTTGCGAAATTGCGTGATGCGGCCGATTGGCCGGATTGCATAAAATCGACGCATCGTGGGGCGCGCTTCGACAGGCCGTAAAATATCATTGCCTTTGAGGCGCTTATGGCAGAACGAACGCACCACGGCGCGGAGATGCGAAAGAGAAGGCAATGAGCATCGAGATCGACATCCTGAACGGCGACGCTTCGTGGCGGATCGCACAGCCCCTGCTCAGTGCGGTCTGGGGACGCGACGCCGCCGAGAAGCCGTCGTGGAGCCACGTTAAATGGGCCAATGCCGACCTTCGCGTGCTGATCGAGACGCCCGAGGACGGCCTCGTCTGCCACGTCGGCATCTACTTCCGTACCGTCACCTGGAATGGACAGAAGGTTCACATCGGCGGCATCGGCGGGGTCTGCACCCGCGAGGACCGGCGCGGCCGCGGCTACGCGACCATGGCGATCGACGCAGCCATCCACACCATGCGCGCCAACGAGGCGGTCCGTTTCGGGCTGCTGTTCTCCGAATCGAACAATTTTGCGTTCTACGAGGCCCGCAGCTGGCTGCCCTTCAAGGGCGAGGTCTATTGCGAGCAGCCGGAGGGTCGGATCCGCTTCGACTACATGGCGCCCTACGTCTTCAACATCGTCCGCGCGCCGACGCTGGGCACCATCGACCTATGCGGCCTGCCCTGGTGAGCCCTGCGTGAGGGGAGGACTGGCGCGAAGATGCTGCGCCCGATAAGATGTCGATCGTCATCCAATATTCCGCCCGGTGAACATGACGATCGACGCCTCCGCAGACGCCGCGCCGCCACGTGCACCGGTCGCTTCCCCCATTGCGAGCCTGCTGACGGCGCCGATCCTGCCGACACTGCTGCGGCTCGCGATCCCCAACATGATCGCGATGGTCGGCAGCACGCTGGTTGCGATTGCCGAGACCTCCTATATCGGCCGGCTCGGCACCATTCCGCTGGCGGCGATCGCGCTAGTGTTTCCGTTCGCGATGCTGACGCAGATGATGAGCGCGGGCGCAATGGGCGGTGGCGTTTCGTCCGCGATCAGCCGCGCGCTCGGCGCAGGCGATCGTGACCGCGCCGCGACGCTGGCGCTGCATGCCGCCATCATCGGCCTCTGCGGCGGGCTGTTCTTCACGGTGATGATGCTAGCTTTCGGCCGCAGCTTCTTCACGCTGCTCGGCGGACGCGAGCGCGTGCTCGAGGAAGCCA
The DNA here is from genome assembly GCF_052114925.1 of Bradyrhizobium sp. 2TAF36. Lineage (NCBI taxonomy): Bacteria > Pseudomonadati > Pseudomonadota > Alphaproteobacteria > Hyphomicrobiales > Nitrobacteraceae > Bradyrhizobium > Bradyrhizobium sp. 2TAF36. Next base: position 233,548 of record NZ_JBFRFR010000010.1, read on the forward strand.
GCGGCTATTCGCAAATGCTGTTCTCCGGCGCGGTCGCGATCTGGCTCGTCAACACGCTGGCCTCGGTGATCCGCGGCACCGGCGACATGCGCCTGCCTTCAATGACGCTGATCGGGGCGAGCGCGCTCCAGATCGCGCTCGGCGGCACGCTGGGGCTCGGCCTGTTCGGCGTGAAGCAATTCGGCATGCCCGGTGTCGCCGCCGGCCAGCTGATCGCCTTCACCTGCGCGGCGATCTTCTTCCTCTGGTATCTCCTGTCCGGCCGCAGCCGGCTGCCGCTGAAGGTCCGCGCCTTCCATTTCGAACGCGCGATGTTCCTGGACATCCTCAAGGTCGGCGCGGTCGCCTGTCTGTCGCCGCTCCAGACCGTGCTCACGATTCTGATCTTCACAAAAATCCTCGCGACCTTCGGCACCGAGATGCTGGCCGGCTACGGCATCGGCTCGCGGCTGGAATTCCTGCTGATCCCGATCACCTTCGCCTTCGGCATCGCCTCGGTGCCGATGGTCGGCATGGCGATGGGCGCCGGACATGTGAAACGCGCGCGGCGTGTCGCCTGGACCGCAGCCGCGGCTTCGGGATTGACCGTCGGCCTGATCGGCCTCGTCATCGCGCTTGATCCGGCGCTGTGGGTATCGCTCTTCACCGGGGATCCCGGCGTCGCCGCGGCGGCGCACAGCTATTTCCACTGGGCCGGCCCGGCCTTCGCGTTCTTCGGCATGGGCGTGTCGCTGTACTTCTCCTCGCAAGGCGCGGCGCGCGTCGGCGGTCCGGTGCTGGCTTCCACGGCGAGGCTGCTGATCGTCGCGATCGGCGGCGTCGGTCTAATGACTGCGCAGGCGCCGGCCTGGACCTTGTTCGCACTGGTCGGCGGCGCCATGGTCGTGTTCGGACTTTCGACCGCAGCCTCGGTCGCCTTCGCCCGCTGGGGCAAATGAGCGCAGGCAAATAAGCGGGCAGATAAACGCAGGAATGTGATTCCATCCAGCGTTGCACTATCCTGCCGGACTGCTATGGAGGCGCCTCCATTTTCGGGGGCTCTCTATGTTCGGCAGATTCGCCATCCTTTCCGTCATCCTGACTACGCTGTTTGGTGCGACTGCCGCCCACGCGCAGAGCGCCGATGGGACCTGGCTGACTCAGGCCGGCGATGCGCGCGTCAAGATCAGCAAATGCGGCGGCGGCATCTGCGGCCATATCGTCTGGCTGCGCGAGCCCTATGACACCGCGACTGGCCAGCCTGCGACCGACAGCAAGAATCCCAATCCCGCGCTCGCCAAACGCGCGATGATCGGCCTGCCGCTGTTCAGCGGCATGGAGCCCTCAGGGCCGAACAAATGGTCGGGCCAGATCTACAATGCCGATGACGGCAGCACCTATGCGAGCAACGTCTCCGTGACGGGTGCGGATTCGCTGCGGGTCGAAGGCTGCGTCGGCGCGCTCTGCGGCGGCGAGACCTGGACGCGCGCGGGACGCTAGCTCGCGCCTGCCATCATCGCCTTCAACGCCGTTGCCGCCGACGCGTAGCCGCCGCGCGCGCCGTCGATGAAATGGACGTGGTCGCTGCGCAGGGCTGATGGCGTGAAACAGGTCATCATCGCGGCGTCCTGCTGGTAGAGGCCGTAGCGCACGACGCCGTCGCGCGCCGCAGCCGCGAGACGGTCGCTCAACGCGCGCTCGAGCTGCGGGGTGCAGTCGAGGATCATGCGCAGGCCGTCGTCATATTTGCGGAAGTCAGAATTCTCGACCACCTGGCGCTTGTAGACGTTTGGCACGAAACCGCCGACGTTGAGGTCGAAACGCATGATCAGATAGACGAACAGCGTGTAGGCCAGCACGCGGGCGCGGCGCGCGACCAGCGGACCGCCGCGTTTGGTGCGGGCTTCGAATTCCAGCCCCTGCGGCGGCCATTTCAGCGGCGGCCCCTGCGGCGGCACCGGGCGGCCGCCATCCGGACTGCGCTCGACGAGATGAATGATGTCCTCGATCACCTTGCGGAAAGCATGCGGATCGACACCGCGCGCCGGCATCACCAGCACCGACAGGATCAGACCGCGCGCGGACGGCATCACCTCGAAGCGGCAGGACAAGCCGGAAAGATCGGGCTGCGTGCCGGCGGGCGCCTCGGCGACCGCGAACTCGCCGCGCTTCATGGCGGCGTCGGCCCAGGCGAGCCCGCCGCCGGAAAACATCGCATAGGACAGATTGGCCGACGGACCGAAGCGCGCGACGCGCACGTCGAGCCCTTGGGCGCGGATCGCACTCACCGGCACCAGCGCGACGCGCATCTTCAGATCGAGGTCTTCCCGCACCCAGGTCGCGGTCGCGGCCAGCGCCTCGCGGGCGCGTTCGACATCAGAAGGCGCGACCGCAAAGCTCGCGCCGTCGCCGCCGAACACGAAGGGGAATTCGCGCCCCYCCAATGCGTTCGTCACCGCCGCGATCACGGCCGCACCGGCCATGTTGACCGCCTTGTAGCGCTGCGCCGCAATCGCCTTGGTGGAATCGACGATATCGGCGACGCCGATGTTCCAATCATCCGGCAGCGGCGCATAGAGCGCGGGGTCCATCAGGCTCGTGAAGCCGCGGAAGACGGGAATGCCGCCGTAGAAGGATTCGCCTGATGTCATCGGGTGATGCCGGATGGTTGGGAAGCGCGTCCGAGGAAAGATACGAGGCAGGATCGATCCGGGTTCGCCGGCCGGCGCCCCTCTTTCGATTCCCGATCATTGGCCGAAATGCACCCGGACAACAAGATCGCGCCGGCGCAAATGGCGCGATCCGTCATTGATCGGCGTCAAACAGCCGGCCGGAAGAGCGGCTATGGTCGGGGCATCTCCAGAGATTGATGGGATGATCGAAGTGCCCGACTTCGACAACAAGGACTCGACCGCTCCGGTGCACCGGCGTACGGGGCTCGATCCGCTCAGCGCGGTGAAGATGCCGGAAGGACTGACCGCGGCCGTCGACGCCTGGGCTGAAGCTCATCACTTGTCGCGTTCGGCTGCGATCTGCAAGCTGGTCGAACTGGGCCTGAAGGTCGCGCCCCCGGCATTCTCGTCGGCCCAGCCGGTCGCATCCGACGCCACCAAGATCGAGGCGCTGGCCGTGCACGAGATCGAGCGGCTGCTCGACCCCGCATTGCCAACGGACGAACGCGAACGCCGCATCCGCCGCCTGACCGAAGGGCCGCCGGAATTTTCACGCGAGCGGATTGACCTGCCGAAGTGAACGCCTAGTGCAGCTTTTCGGCCTCGCGCTTGCGCAGGGCGTCGAGAGAGAGGTCGTGGCAGCCGACCAGGCGCACGAATTGCTGCGGATACATTTCATGACCGTGTCCGCCGGAATTCTGATGCGTCATCGGGGGGCAATGGACATCGTCCGGCTTCGCGCGAGGCTCCTCGATCCGGGCTTGATTTGAAGCGGTCATGTTTGAAGTGGCCATGGACTGCTCCCTGTCGATTGGGGCAGATCGATTGACATAACCCAACCGATTGCGGGGCATCTTACGACCAATTCCGGCTTGATGTCATCGCCCGGATCAACTCAATTGTGGCGGCGGAGTTCCGCTTACGCCGTATTCCCCGCATCGATCGTGAACACGGTGCCGGTGACGTTGCGACCGCCCTCGCCGAGGAGATATTCGACCATGCGCGCGACATCATCGGTCTCCGGCAGGCGACGCAGCGCGCTGCGGCCGGCGATGCGCTTGCGTCCTTCGTCGGAGAGATTGTGGGTCAGCTCGGTGTCGATGAAGCCCGGCGCAATCGCATTCACGGTGATGCCGAGCTTGCCGACCTCGCGCGCGAGCGAGCGGGTGAAGCCGGTGGCGGCGGCCTTGGTCGCGCCGTAGACGGACAGGCCGTTGTAGCCCGTGGTCGCGATGATCGAGGACATATTGATGATGCGGCCGGCGCCGTCGGCCATCATCTGGCGCGCGACATATTTGGAGAGGATGATCGGCGACAGCACGTTGAGCTGCACCAGCGCCTCGATTTCGGAATTGTGCATGGTGGCGAGCAGGCCTTCGGTGCCGAGGCCGGCATTGTTGACGAGGCCGTAGATCGGGCCGAACTCGTCGCGGATAAGCTTCGCGAAGGCCGGGATCGCGTCGATCACGGCGAGGTCGCAGGCGCGGAAATGCAGGCGCCCTTCGGAGAGGCCGATCGCCGCCCTGAGCTCTTCGCTCTCGCGCCGTGCCGCCGCAATCACATTATAGCCGGCATCAGCCAGCCGCTTGCCGATCGCAAGGCCGATGCCGCGGCTGCCGCCGGTGACGAGGACATTATGCATCGGTGCGCGCCAGTTTGCCGGCCGGAGTGACGTCGAGCGCCTCGACGAAGCGGATCACCGCCGGCACCTTGTGAGAAGCGAGCTGCGCGCGGCACCGATCCAGGATCTGGTCGCGGATCTCCTTTGCCCGCGCCTGATCGGTGCCGTCGGCGAGGATCACGTCGGCGACGACGATGCCGCCGGTGATCGGGCTGCGGCGCGATTTCGCCCGCGACATCCGCACGTCAGGATGACGATTGATGACCGCCTCGATCTCCTCGGGGTGAACCTTCAGCCCGCCGATATTGATGATGCCGCCGCGGCGGCCGACGAAATAATAGCGGTCGCCGCGCAACTCGACGATGTCGCCGCTGTCGACGAACCCGTCGTCATCAGTCAGCGCGGCTACATTGCGGCCGATGTAAGCATGCGCCGTGCGCGTCGAGCGGATGCGCAGCGAGCCATCCACGACCTTCATCTCGACACCGTTGCGGTTGCCGAGATAATCGGCCGGAAAGCCCTCCAGCCCATCATTCACGGCAAAGCCGACGCCTGCCTCGGTCGAGGCATAGGCATGACCGACGGAGGAATTGGGGAACGCGGCCTTCAGGCCGTCGAGCACCGCCTGGTCGGCGATCTCGCCGGACAGACGGACGTATCCCGGCGCGAACTGTGCGGCCGAGCCGCTCATCAAGAGCTTGCGCCAGTGCGATGGCGTGCCGGAGATATAGGAGACGCCGCGAGTGTTCAGCCGCGCGACGTGGTCGCCGAGCGCTTCGTGCGGATCGGACAGCACCATCGAGCCGCCCGAGAGGATGGCGCGCAGGAAGATCTGCAGACCGCCATAGCGGCGAATGTCGTAAAATGTCGCCCAGACCGGCGCGAGTCCGCGCGCAGGACCTTCGGCGACGATGGCGCCCGTCAGTGCTTCCAGCGTGTGGCCGGCGATCTTTGGTACGCCCGACGTGCCGGACGTCAGCATCAGCCATTCCGTGGCGCGTTCGGTCCTGGCCGGCGTGGCGGCCTGAAGCGGCAATTGCGCGGTGACGGCGAGCGCGATTGTCTTTGCGGCCCACTGCGCGGGCTCATCGGTGACAACGGCATCGATCTCGGCGTCCGCGATCAGCGCGTCGAGGTGGTCAGGATTGAGATCGGGCGGGCACAGCAGCATGCGCCGCGCGACACCGTCGAGCTCGATCATGGCGAGGCCCGACTTGAGCTGGTCCGACAGCTTCAGCAGGACAGATCGGCCCGCCAGCTCACGCAGGCGGCCGCCCAGGACCGTATGCCCCAGGACGTCCGTCAGCGACACCACATGATGGGCGTCGGAGATCGTGCGGCTCTTGAGCTCCGGGCTTAGATAGTCGCGAAGCGCGAAAATCTCACGCGGGGACATTTTCGTAGGCCCGCACGAAATCGCCCACGGTGGCGGGGAACGCTACGTCCTCAGAAATGGTGAAGGGATCGACGCCGGTCTCGTCCTCGAGGCGCGCCACCAGAATTGCGAAGGCGAGGGAATCGAAACCCGTCTCGTGCAGGGACAGATCGTCCGAGAGCGCAGGAAGCGTGACGTGCTGCTCCTTGGCGATCTGCTGGATCGCTTCGATGACCTTAGACCTTACCGACATGGCTGGCTCACTCTTGTTATTGATGGTTCGTGTTGCAGCGGCTCTTGAGGACCGCCTCCCCAAGGCCCGTGTTGTTTACCCGACAGAAGTAAATGGCTTCTTGGACAATTCAGATAAAATTGGACCTATCTGGCGGATTTTGCTGCGTGTTGCAGTGAGGTGAGCACGCTGCTCGCATTCCCTCCCCCCTTGCGGGGGAGGGGCAGGGAGAGGGGTGCCGCACGGCACACTCTCTCGGCGCTGGCAAATTCTGTTGCGACACCCGAGATGACGGTTAGTCCTTTTCAGGGGCTACCCCTCTCCCCAGCCCTCCCCCGCAAGGGGGGAGGGAGCGCACCTGCCTCGTGGCAACGTGCTCATGAGTTACAGCCTGATCGTACCAACGACGACACGCGCATATGTCTCAGCGTCCAAGGCGATGTAGGCGCCGGATTTCGGGTCGAGCATGAACAGCGGCTCGCTTATCAGGCCCGGATCAAAGCCCTCCCGGGCCAGTTCGCCCTTCTTCTGCTTGAACGTCTCGGTCGCATCGAGCTCGCGGGAGATACGGATGAAGACGGGGCGGGCGTAAGCCGGCAAACGCTGCGCGAGATGGGCGGGCAGCCCCTCGATGTCAAACCCCTCGTTGACGACGATGGCGCTCATGCCGGCGCGGCCGTCGGTGCCGGGGATGCTGACGCCATAGGTGGTGGCATCGATCACGCCGGTGAAATCGCGCACGGCGTCGTTGACTTCCGATGTCGCGACGTTCTCACCCTTCCAACGAAAGGTGTCGCCGATGCGGTCGACGAAATGGAAGAAACCCTTGTCGTCGAGCCGCATCAGATCGCCGGTGCGGAACCAGGCATCGCCCTTGGCAAAGACATCGCGCAGGATTTTCTTCTCGGTTTCGCCCGCGTCGGTATAGCCCTCGAAACGGCCACCGCCCTCGTCCGCGGTGCCGATGCGGCCGATGGCTTCGCCGGCCTCGCCCCGGGCGCAGGCAACGCAAAAGCCCTCTTCGTTGCGCAAGGGTGCACCGCTATCAGGATCGAGCTTGACGAGCCCCGCCGGAAAGCGATGCGCGAGCAATGGCGGAACGCGTCCAATCGCACCCGGCTGGCCCTCGACGTTGAACAGCGAGAAATTGCCTTCGGTCGCTGCATAGAATTCGAGGATGCGCGGAATGGCAAAGCGGCCCTGGAAATCCTCCCAGATGTCGCCGCGCAGGCCGTTGCCGCAGACGAGCCGCAGGCGGTGACGGTTCTCGTATTCGGACGGCGCCGCCTTCAGAAGGTAGCGGCAGAGCTCGCCGATGTACTGGAACAGCGTGCAATCGTGCCGCACGATGTCGGGCCAGAAGTTCGAGGCCGAGAATTTTTCCGCGATCACCACGGAGCCGCCGGCGGCGAGCATGCTGCACGGCGCGACGATGCCGCCGACCGAGTGGAACAGCGGCAGGCAATCATAGAGCCGGTCCTGCGGGCTGGCGCCGGTGAGGCCGGCGAACCAGAAGCCCCAGTTGAGGATGCGTCGGTGGCTGATGCTCGCCGCCTTCGGCAGGCCGGTGGTCCCGGAGGTGTAGATCAGCAGGGCCCGGTCGTTGATCGTCACGTCGCCATGCTCGTCCGGCGAGAGCGGCCCGTCCTCGAGCGCGACAAGTGCGACGTCGATCGCGCGCTCGCTGCGGGCATCGCCATGGGTCCAGACTTTTGCTTCTGTCTTCAGGTGCGGCGACGCGCCGTCCAAGGCTTCCATGAGCTCGTGCGCGACGATGACATGCGACGGCCTGGCCACATCGACGCAATGCGCGAGCGACTGGCCGACGAGCCTGGTGTTGATCAGCGCGACCACGCCGCCGACCCGGCTGATGCCGAGCCACGCGGCAAGATAGTCGATGCCGTTCGGCATGATCAGCGCGACGGTATCCCCCTTGGCCACGCCGACCGAGCGCGCCCAGCGCGCATAGCGGTTGATGCGCTTCGAGAGGCCTGCGTAGTCGATCGTTGTCTCATCTGCGACCAGCGCGGTGCGATCGGGCTGACGCTGCGCCCAATCGTCAACGACGTCGGCGAACAGCCGGCCCGGCAGCGTCTCGATGCGTGCGGTGAGCTCGATCGCCTTCAGCCAGATCTTTGAAGCCGAAGGTGCGCGCGCGACTTTCGGTTGCTCGATGACGCCGATGGTCATGCCGTCCATTCTTTCGGAACGTGTCTGCTGTTTCTCCAAGCTTAGCTCGCATGCCCTGCCCAGGTGTTAAGAGACAAGGTAAAGCCAGGTTAGTACGTGATTAACTCTGGCCGTCCGACGCGGGCGAGTTGGGCGGCGTGCTGACGGCGGGGACCGATCGCTGGTGCAAGGTGATCGAGTTGTCGGGGATCGGGACGGGGTAGCGATCCGGCCTCGCCGAGGCTATGCGCTCCCTGGTAAACGGGCTATGCTTTTCTACCCTGCGTTGTCATGGCTACGAAAGGGAGGCGTCCCGTGGCTTTCGATCCGTCAGAGTTTCCGGTCCAGGCCGCGCCGTTCGACCAGCGCCTGGAGAATTTCGGCAGCCGCGTGAAGGGTGGGCAGGCCAGAGTGGTTGCGATCGGCTCGTCGACCACGGCGGGCGAAGGAGGCATCGCTCCCTATCCGCAACGGCTGCTGGCGGATCTTCGGATCAAATTTCCAAATGTCGGAATCGAGGTGATCAACCGGGGCGTCGGCGGCGAAGACGCTCCTTTGGAGCTGAAGCGGTTCGAGCACGACGTCTTCGATCTCAATCCCGATCTCGTCATCTGGCAGGTCGGCACCAATTCGGTGTGGCAAGCCGACGGTCCCTCGTTTGCGGACACCACGAAGGCCATTCGTGAGGGTGTCGACCAGCTGCTCGGCGCGAAGCGGATCGACGTGATCCTGATGGACCTTCAATATGTGCCTGCGGTGCTGACACCGGCCAAGCACCAGAAAGCGGACGCCATGGTCGAGGCGATCAGCCAGATCGCGTACGAGAAACAGGTCAACGTCTTCCGCCGCTTCGCGCTGATGAAGAGCTGGCACGAGGTCGCAAGGATCTCGTTCGACCATTTGGTCGACCCGGGCGATGACACCAGGCTGCACGCCAGCGACTGGACCACGGACAAGATGACCTGGCAATTGACCGACGCGATCTTCGCGGCTGCCAACAAGGCGCCTCACGGCACCTAGTTCTGCATGCTCCGCCGGATTCGCAGCTGAACGGGTGGTGGGCGCTAGCCGCTTCGCCTGTAGCGTGGGCGCGGCGGCGCAACGTTGACCGGATAATACGGATTGAGATCGCAGGTCGCGGCGCGGCCCGACGCCGTGGCGCGGCACTGCGGCAGCGACGTGAAGGAGCAATCGTACCACTCCCCGCCGCCGCCGTTCGCGCCGGAATAGACGTGCATGCAGACGGGAAAGCTGGGATCAAAGGTCTGCGCATGCGACGGCGCAGCTGCGGTCAGCGCGCCGACGGTGATGATCAGGCCGGATGAGAAACGCATGAGGGATGTTGCTGCGTGCCGCATCGCGAACAACTACTGCACCTTCTTGTGACGCTTGCGCGGGGGCGGCGGCGGTTCGTTGTAGGCGTAATAGGGATTGACATCGCAGCTCGCCGCGCGGCCCGACGCCGTGGCCCGGCACTGCGGGATCGAGGTGAAGGAGCAGTCGTAATAGTCGCCGCCACCGCCCCGGCCGCCCGAAGTATAGACGTGCATGCACACCGGATAGCGCGGATCATAGGTCTGGGCTTCGGCATCTGCCGCCACGAACAGCGTGGCAATCGCGGTGAGGGTCAGGACAGGCAGGCGCATGGAGACATCCTCGAATCGATGGCGGCGTCGGATCTGATGCCGACGTCCTCCTATGGCATAACACCACGCCGGAGGCGACTGTTCCTCCGGCGGATGACGGCAAGGTGAGCAGGGTGCGCTGCGCGCGCTACCCGCCCAGCCCCTGCAGGACCAGCCGGTTGAGCCTTGCCGCAAACGCGGCAGGGTCTTCGGGCAATTCGCCGTCCAGGATCTGCGCCTGTTCGAGCAGGATCAGACTGAGATCGTCGACCGCCCTGGAGCCGGCCTGCGCCCCGGTGATCGCCGTCACCAGCGGATGGCGCAGATTGATCTCGAGGATCGGCTTGGTGCGCATGCCGCGGTTCTGCTGCGACAGGATGCGCTCGAGCTCGCGGCTCGGGCCCTGACTGTCGGCGACGAGGCAGGAGGCGGAGCTGGTGAGGCGCGTCGAGACCTTGACGTCGCTGACGCGCTCGCCGAGCGCGGCCTTGATCACCGCGATGGTAGCGGCCTCGTCGGCTTGCGGCTCGTCCTTCTTCGCCTCGTCGGCCTCGTCGGTGCGCGGGATCAGGTCGAGATTGAGATCGCCCTGGCTCAGCGATTTCAGCGGCTTGCCGTCAAACTCCGATGGCATCGAGGTCCAGAAGGCATCGACCGGATCCGACAGCAGCAGCACCTCGATGCCGCGCGCGGTCGCGGCTTCCAGCCGCGGATTGGACTTCAGCCGCTCGATGCTGTCGCCGACGAGATAGTAGATCTCGGTCTGGTTCGGCTTGAAACCGGCGATGACGTCCTTCAGCGAACGCTTCTCGCCCGAGGTGGTGGCGAAGCGCGACAAGGACAGCAGCTTTTCGCGCCGCTCGAAATCCTCGTAGATGCCTTCTTTCAGCACTGCGCCGAAGGCGTCCCAGATCCTGGCAAAATTCTCCGGGTCCTTGTCGGCAAGGCTTTCCAGCTCGGAAACGACTCGGGTCGCCACGGCTTTCCGGATCTGCGCGAGCTGCGGATTGTTCTGGAGCATCTCGCGCGAGATGTTGAGCGGGAGATCTTCGCTGTCGACCACGCCGCGGATGAAGCGGAGATAGCCGGGCAGCAGATCGGCATCGTCGGTGATGAAGACGCGGCGGACGTAAAGCTTCACCCGGCCCTTGCGGTTCGGCTCGAACAGGTCGAACGGCTTCGTCGACGGCGCGAACAGCAGCACGGCGTAGGAATAGCGGCCTTCCGCGCGGTAGTGCAGCGTCATCGCGGGATCGTCGAAGGCGGAGGCGATCTGCTGATAGGCCTTCTTGTAGTCCTCGGCCGTCAGCTCGGACTTGGAGCGCTGCCACAGCGCGCTCGCCGAGTTGATCTGGCGCGGCTCACCCTCTTCCGGCACCAGCTCGATGGGGAACAGGATGTTGTCGGAATAGGCACTGACGATGCGCTCGATCTCGTAGGTCTCGAGATACTTCTTGGCGTCGTCCTTCAGGTGCAGGACGATCTCGGTGCCGCGTGCCACGCGCGCCACTTCCTCATCGCTTGCGTGCGCGATCTCGAAGCCGGAGCCGCCGGAGGACGTCCAGCTCCACACGTCGCTCTCGCCGGCACGCCGGCTGACGACGACGATCTTCTCGGCGACCATGAAGGCGGAATAGAAGCCGACGCCGAACTGGCCGATCAGGCCGAGGCCGTCCTTGGCCTCCTTCAGCTTCGAGACGAACGCCTTGGTGCCGGAACGGGCAATGGTGCCGAGATGGTCGATCAGCTCCTGGCGCTCCATGCCGATGCCGTTGTCGGCGATCGTGAGCGTTCCGGCCGTCTTGTTGGGGATGATCCGGATCTTGAGCGCGTCGCCCTCGCCCAGCAGCGCCGGGCTGGCGATGGCTTCATAGCGCAGCTTGTCGCAGGCGTCCGATGCGTTGGAGACGAGCTCGCGCAGGAAGATGTCGGTCTCGGAATAGACGGAGTGCACCATGAGGTGCAGAAGCTCGGAAACCTCGGCCTGGAAAGGCTGCGTATGCGCGGCCGTATCTGACGTCGTCATGCGTTTACCCGGTCAATCAAAGGGGAAAGAAACCCGGGATATAACGCGAGGGGATAGGGGATCAAGTGGACGTGAACTATCGCCCTCCCGGCGGGAAGGCGATTTGTCCGTGGCGGCCAAGGGCGGCGAAGACGAATCAGGTCACACAGCGGCCGGGCTGGAGCAGCTTTGCGACCTCGGTCAGGGAGCTGACCATCGGCTCGCAGGCAATCGTCGGCCTCTTGGGACCCTGCTTCCGGTTCTGGAGCAGCACCGGCGGCTTGGCGTTGCCGGTCTCGATGACCGCGCGGACCCGCAGCAGCACCGACGTCTCGGCCAGATCGTTCAGCCGCATCGACACGGTGCGGGTGGGAACCGGGGCCTGCTTGACGTCGGCGAACCGGTCGGCCTTGCCGGAACGGTTGACGTTGTGACCCGCATCTTGCGTGGGCCTGTCGGCGACCGCCTGCCAGCGGTCGGCCAGATCATGGCCAGAGGCCAGCTGGACGGCACCGACCTGGACGGCACCAAGCGTCGCGGCAATCGCGACAACACCCAAAAATACCTTTTGCATCTGCAACATGGCTGTCGATCCCTCGCCCCATGGCGATCGCGGGAACAACGCGATGGGAGGACCGGCAGTTCTCAGCCGTTAAGATCACTTAACCGTGTGCGAAATTCACGGCAGGGCGCATAAAAAGGCCGCACAAAAAAATTTTCACCCGCCTGGAACG